>JASHUJ010000186.1 GCA_030040035.1 Thermoplasmata archaeon | reverse complement strand
CGAGCGTGGCGGGATCGTAGACGTTCTCGTAGCCGACGAACCGGGCGCTGAACGAGTCGATCGGGCGTTCGAGCAGCTCTTCGGGCGGGCCGTGGAACGCGACCCGCCCGCGGCGCAGGACGACGAACGTGTCGGCGACCGAGAACGCCAGCTCGGGGTCGTGCGTCACGACGATCGAGGGCACGTGCGCCGCGCCGCGCAGCTCGTCGAACACCCCGCCGAGGGCGAAGCGCGCCTCGACGTCGAGCGCCTGCCACGGCTCGTCCCAGAGGACGAGCTCGGGCTCGGCGGCGAGGGCCCGCGCGAGCGCGACCCGTTCGAGCTCCCCGCCGCTCAACCGGGCCGGGTAGCGGCGCGCGAGCGGAGTGAGGCCGAATCGCGCGAGCATCGCGCGGGCCCGGGGGCGGGCGTCGGTCCGGCCCCGCATCTCGAGCGCGTAGCTCACGTTGCGTTCCACGGTGCGGTGCGGGAAGAGCCCGAGCCCCTGGGGAACGTAGCCGAGCCGGCGGCGTTCGGGCGGGGCGCCGGTGAGCTCCATACCGTCCCGGACCACGCGTCCGCGATCGGCGGGGAGGAATCCGGCGACCGCCCGCAGGAGCGTGGTCTTGCCGGCCCCCGAGCTCCCGAGCACCGCGACCACGCGGCCGGGCGCGAGGGCGAGGTCGATCGGGCCGAGCCGGAACCCGTCGAGGTGCGTCTCGAGCCCCTCGACCGACCAGACGGTCACGGGACGACCTCCCCCCGTCGCCACGGCAGCCAGCCGGAGCGCTCGCCGAGACGGACCGCGAGGAAGATGACGAACGCGACGAGCAGGAAGACCGAGCTGACCGCCGCCGCCCCCGCGAGGTCCCCCGCCTGGAAGAGGTTGTAGACGAGGACCGAGATCGTGGACGTGACCGGTCCGTTGTACGGCCCCCCGGGGTAGACGACGTAGGCGAGGATCAGGATCCCGCCGATCTCGCTCACGGCCCGCGCCCAGGTGAGGAGCAGTCCCGCCACGATGCCGCGCAGGGCGAGGGGGAAGGAGACGGTGAGGAACGCGCTCGCCGGTCCGGCTCCGAGCGAGCGGGCGGCCTCGAGGACCCGCGCGTCGACCGCCCGGAACGAGAGCTCGGCCGCGAAGACCGTGTACGGCAAGCTGACGATCATCATCACGAGCACGACGCCCCAGATCGTGTAGTAGACGGGGAAGCCGATCGCCGTCGTGAACCGGTAGAGCGGGGTCCCGGGCAGCACGAGCACGAGGAAGAGCCCGAGACCGACCATCAGGTGCGGGACGGCGATGGGCAGCGCGATCGCGGACTCGACGACGCTCTTGCCCGGGAACCGGCGCCGGGCGAGCAGGTAGCCCGCCGGGATCGCGAAGATCACGGCGCCGAGGACCGTCAGGCCCGACGCGAACAGGGTGAGCCAGATCGCTTCGTCGACCGCCGGGTTGGTCGCCGCCGCCAGGATCTGCGACGGCGGGGCGTAGGTGAAGAGCCCGTAGATCGGCAGGAGCAGGAGGAGGAGGAGCGAGGCCGTGAGGACGGCCTGCAGGACGAGCCACGGGAGGCCGCGGACGCGGCCGGCACGCGGGGGGCGGGTGCCCCCCGCGCTCATGAACTAGGGACGAACGGCGCCGCCCAGGCGGGCAGGGGGACGACGTCCGGCGCGAGCACCGGGGGGACCGCGGTCATGTTGTTCGTCCAGCCCGGATAGACCGGGGTCCAGGCGTTGTCCTCCGTCAGGATCGATCGACCGACGGGGGACAGGATGAGGTGGATGAACGCGGCGCCGAGCGCCGGGTTCGGCGCGTTCAGCGGGACGGTCACCGCGAAGAAGATCGGCGCAGGATGGACCGTGACGAGCGCGCCCGAGGAGGAGATGATCTGCGTCCCGGGCAGGGCCGCGTAAGTGTTCAAGGCGGCCGAGTCGTTCGAATAGAGCCCGACGGTCGGATCGATCGGCACGTAGGAGAGGTTGTTCTGGAGCGCGACCGGCTTGTACGTGATCACGGCCGAGACGACGCCCGTGCGGACGAGGTTCGCCGCCTGGGACTCGTGCTCGAGGATGGTGGTCGACGGGTTGGGGGTCGCGTAGCTGCCCGGGGCACCGCTGTAGAAGTGGCCGTAGACGGCGGAGAGGTTCCCGCCCTGGTACATCTGGCCCTGCAGCATCATCGTGAAGATCTCGTTGTAGCCGTTCGGGTCGGTCGAGGCGTTCCAGACGCCGAAGCGGGGCACGCCCGGACTGGTCACCGCGTTGACGAGCTTCTGGCCCCAGTTCGAGGGGCTGATCCCGTTGAACTCCGAGATCGACGAGTTGTAGATGAGGACCTCCTGGGTGTGGGCGAACACGACCTCGTAGCTCGCGTACGTCGGCTGGAGGAGCTGCGGGATCAATCGGAAGTCGGCGAGGGCAGCGACGTCCGCCTTCGCGTCCAGCGTCGTGATCGCGGTCGTGATATCGAGGGAGCCCTCGTACGTCTGGGCCGCGGCCGGCGCGGAGATGCCCGGGGTCTCGTTGACGAGCGCGCTCGCCAGCTCGGGGAACGTGTACGTCAGGGTGCCGGCGCCCAGGATCGACAGCGTAGAGTTCACGATGCCGCTGGGCGACGAGGCGGACGAGCCGCGGTACTCGTACCCGGCGTAGAACCCGAGTCCTCCGACCGCCGCGGCGATCACGATCACGACCACGATCCAGACGGCCGTGGAAGTGCCGGGTCCGGGAGGCGGCGGCGGGAGCGTCGACGGGGTCGGAGCCGGGGCAGCTGCGGACATCGATGTGTGCATTTCACACATCGCTTAAGCGTTGGGGGGGACCCTAGAGGTCGCCGATCCGGTCGGGAGGGTGGTAGCGGCGGAACGCCCGGCCGATGACGGAACGCAGTGGCACGGCCCCGAACTGACGGCTGTCCCGGGCGACCTCCCGCGCATCGCCCCGGACCTCCAGCGTGCCGGCGCCCGGATCGACGGCGAGCACCCGCTTGATGAGCCAGCGGTCCGAGCGCTCCGGGTCGATCAGGACGACGATGTCCCCGATCTCGGGCGGGGCGGTGCGGTACGCCCCGCGGTCGACCAATAGCCGATCCCCGGGCCGCAGGGTCGGGGCCATGCTCGCGTCCGCGACCTCCACCCGGCGGGTCCGCCAGCGGGAGACCCGCGCCCGCTCCGGCGGTGGGGCCGCGGCCGGATCGTTGCGCGCCGGCACCTTTATCGGCCCCTCCGGGCTCGCCCGGGCATGTCCGCCCCCTCTCGCTCGCTCGACTGGGTCGAACGCCTCTGGGACCGCGTGCATCCCCCGCGCACGGTCTACGCCCACTGCGACATTCCGTGCGGTATTTATGACCCGCACGAGGCGCAGCTGGCCGCCCTGACCGTGATCCGGATGGACCAGCTGATCGGCGAGCTCCCCCAGCCCCCCACGGACTCGAAGCCCGAGGAGCGGGCGGCGTACTCCTCCAAGATGGCGCGGTACACGGCGGTCAAGGAGCAGCACGCGGAACTGGTGAAGCAGCAGGTCCGCGTGATCTGGGGCGACTATTTCACCCCCGACCACCTGAAGCAGTTCCCGAAGACCTCCGATCTCGTCTTCCAGATCCTGAAGCAGGCGTCGAAGTGCCGCCAGGGGATCGCCCTCACGGACGCACAGGAGCTCCTCAAGCTCGTCCAGGACTTCGCGGAGATCTTCTGGCAGACGAAGGGCGTGGCGACGAAGCGCCAGCCGTCGATGCAAAAGCCGGGCGGCGAGCTCGTCGTCCCGGTCGCCGCCTGAGCGTGGGGTCCGGACCCCCGTGGACCGCTCTCTCGCCGAGACCGTACCGCTGGACGGACGGTCGCTGACCCTCGCGGCGTTCCTGTCGGTCGCGCGGGACGGCCGCGCCGTCGCGCTCACGGCGGACGCCCGGCGCTCCGTGGCCCGGAGCCGCGGGGCCGTCGAGCGCGCGGTGGCGAGCGATCGGCGGATCTACGGGGTCACGACCGGCTTCGGCGCGCTCTCGGACCGGGTCGTCCCCCGCGACAAGGCGGCCGAGCTCCAGACATCGCTCGTCCGCAGCCATGCGAGCGGGACGGGGCCGCCGCTCCCCGAGGACGTCGTCCGCGGCATGATGCTCGTCCGTCTAAACTCGCTCTTGCGCGGCCACTCCGGGGTCCGGGAGGCCGTCGTCGACCTCCTCGCCGAATTCCTGAACCGCGGCCTCGTGCCGTGGGTCCCGGAGCAGGGCTCGGTCGGCGCGTCGGGCGACCTCGCGCCGCTCGCCCACCTGTCGCTCGCGCTGATCGGGGAAGGGGAGTTCGTGCGCGCCGGGTCGACCGCCCCGGTCCCGGCCCGCGCCGTGCTCGCCGAGCACCACCTCCTCCCGCTCGAGCTCGCCGCCAAGGAGGGGGTCGCGCTCCTCAACGGGACGGCGCTGATGGCGTCGTACCTCGGGCTCGCGGTCGCGGAGGGCCGGGAGCTCCTCGATGCCTCGCTCGTCGCCGCGGCGCTCTCGTACGACGCGCTCGAAGGGTCGCCCGAGTCGCTCGACGACCGCCTCGGGGAGGTCCGCAACTCGCCGGATCAGCGGGCGGTCGCGCTCGCGATGCGCCGGCTCCTCGAGGGGAGCGAGCTCGCGGCCCCCCGCCACGAGTGGAAGGGCCAGGACCCGTACACCCTGCGGTGCATCCCCCAGGTCCTCGCCGCCGTGCGGATCGCCCTCGAGTTCGCCGAGCGCGTCCTGGCCTCCGAGCTGAACGCGGTCAGCGACAACCCGGTGGTCTTCTCCGACGACGAGTTCGTCAACGGGGGCAACTTCCACGGCCAGCCCCTCGCCTTCGCCCTCGACGCGCTCGCGCTCGCGATCCAGTACATCGCCGCGTTCAGCGAGCGGCGGATCGCCCGCCTCGTCCACCCCGCGCTCAACCGGGGCCTGCCCGCCTTCCTCGCGCCCGATCCGGGCGTGAGCTCGGGGTTCATGGTCCCCCAGTACCTCGCGGCGGCCCTCGTCAACGAGAACGAGACGCTCGTGCATCCGGCGAGCGCGGCGAGCCTGTCCACCTCCGCCGATCAGGAGGATTTCGTGTCGATGGGGCCGTGGGCGGGCGCGAAACTCCGGCGGGTGCTCGCGAACACGCGGCGGATCGTCGCGGTCGAGTGGATCGTCGCCGGCCAGGCGCTCGAGCTCCGGCGGCCCCGCGTCGGCGGGCGGGGCAGCGAGTCCGCGCTCCGATCGCTCCGGACGCGGGTCGCGCCGTGGACGCGGGACCGCAGTCCGGCCCCCGACATCGAGCGGGTCGCCGCGGCGATCCTGGACCGCTCGCTCGTCGGCGAGGTCCGGGCGGCCGTGCCGTACTAGGCGGGCGGGGCCGGCGGGGCGGCGGCCGGTGGCGCGGGGACCGTCCCGCGCGGGAATTGCACCGTCTGGGCGCAGCTCGGACAGACGTACTCGCTGAGGCCCCGGTGGCGGAGCGGCGTCCGGCACTTTGGGCAGGGGATCGGCTTCGACGTCACGTACGCCGCGAACAGTTCCTGGGAGCGCCGGTCGCCGATGTGGACCGGCGCGACGGCCGACGGGGCGGAGCCCGCGGTGGGGTCCGCCGCGGCCGACGCCGGGGAGGCGGCCGTCTCCGTCGGCCCTCCGCGGGACGAGGCGAGTCGGCCGCACTGCGGGCAGACCGCGAGGCTCGCCGAGCCGGTCGGGATGAGCGCGACGTGGCAGGACGGGCAGAGGGTCTTCAAGGTCGTCCCGGTGAGGACCGGCGCCGGGGCGCGGGGCGCGGAGGGCGAGGGGTCCCGGACCGCCGCCCGGACCGCGGGCCGCTCGGCCGGCGCGGCGGGCGGTGCGGGGCGACTATACCGGACGACCCGGCGGGCCGGGTCGTAGATGAGCCGGGTGTTCGGCCGCGCGAGCTCGTGGGCGAGCAGCTTCTCGGCCTTGCGTTCGCGCCAGGCCAGCGCGGCGGCGAGCCCCGGCACACTGGTCGTGCCGAGGGACTCCACCGTGGCGCGCAGGCGTTCGAGATCTTCGTCCGACGGACCGAAGAAGGCGACCATTGCCGGTCGTTCCGTCGTGTCCCAAAAGAAGGTATCGTTCGAGACGCATCGGGAAGGCACCGGCGGGGCGCTCCAGGTCTCTTGGACGGTGCCACCAGGAGACGCTGCCACCGATGCCCGAGGCCAACTACCTATTGTCCGCACACTCTATATAGCTATCCGTGCCCTTGGAATGTGGACGTTGCGGCAGCGGAACGTTCATTTTCGCGGTCCGCAAAAGGTAGAGCGGGGGAACGGGTAGTCCGTAGCGGTCCGGCCGTGCGCGCGTTCGGTTCCCCCGGCATCAGCGCGCGGGACCCCGTGGCCGCCACCACTTCGGATGGGACCCGGCTCAACCGGATCCCCGCGGTACTCTGGGGATCGAACGAGGACACCCGCCTCCTCTTGCGCGGCCTGCTCCGCTTGCACCAGTGCCCCAACGTCTACGAGGTCGCGAACCTCGACGATCTGGAGGCGTTGCCGCCGCTGTTCGCTCCGACCGTGCTCATCGTCGACGCCGAGAACCCGGAGGGACCGTGGGACCGCGATCTGGCGGCCGCGCTGGCGGCGCGCCCGGAGCTCCGCGGGCTCGTCGTCCTCCCGCGCGACAGCGCCCCGCTCGAGTCGCGCGCCCGGGCGGCGGGCGCCGCCGAGGTGATCCGGCGGCCCTTCGCGATCCAGGACTTCGCGCAGGCGGTCGCGACGACGGCGGCCGCGGGCGCGACCACCGGCCCGTAGGTCCCGGCGAACGCCTCCGGCAGCGGTAAGGGGCCCTCCGCGCTCGCCCGTGCGGATGGGGGCCGACGACGACCCGCTGACGAGCGCCGTACGGGGCCGCGTTCGTACGGATCCGGCCGAGCTCGAGCGCTGCCGTCGGGACGCGTCGCACTTGGCCGGCGACCCGACGGCGGTCGTCGCGCCGCGCGATACGGAAGACGTGGCCGCGCTCGTCCGTTGGGCACGGCGGAACCGGACCCCCCTCGTGGCGCGGGGGGCGGGGACCTCGCTGGACGGGGAGTCGGTGCCGACCGAGGGGGGCGTGATCGTCGATTTCTCGGGATGGAACTCGGTGCTCGAGATCGCGCCCGAAGAGCTCAGCGCGGTGGTCGGCCCGGGGGTCGTGAACTGGTCCCTCCAAGAGGCCCTCCGGCCCCACGGGCTCTTCTTCCCACCCAACCCGGGTTCCTGGACGACGTGCACGATCGGTGGGAACGTCGGGACGAACGCCTCGGGCCCGCGCTCGTTCCGCTACGGGCCCACCCGCGTGTGGGTCCGCTCGGTCGAGGTCGTCCTGGGAACGGGCGTCCCGGTCCGATGGGGCGCGCGGACCGCCAAGCGGTCGACCGGTCCGGACCTCCTCCAGCTGGTCATCGGGAGCGAAGGGACCCTCGGCCTGGTCACGGAGGTGACGGTGCGCGTCGCCGCGCGGCCGGCCGAGCGCGACGGGCTGATCGTTCCCCTCCCGGCCGGGATCTCGCTGGGATCGGTCGCGTCGCGGCTCGCCCGGCTCGCCGATTCGGGCCTCTCGGCCGTGGAGTATCTCGACCGACCGTCCTCGTCCGCCCTCCGGGCGTCGGGCCGCGCCGACCTGCCGGCCGACGAGGCGTTCCTCCTGCTCGAGATCGAGGCGGCGACGCGGGGCGAACTCGCGGCGCGACGTGCCCGCGTCGCGGCGGCGCTGGAGGCGGTCGGGGTCTCGGCGCCCCCGATCGTCTTCGACGACGCCGACCGTCTCTGGATGCTGCGGGGCGAGAGCGGGGTCGTGCTGGACGAGCGCATGGGCATCCGCGTCCGCGAGGACGTCGCCGTGCCGCTCCCCCGGATCGACGCGCTCGTCCGCCGGCTGGAGGCGATCGGGCGCGACGCGGGCGCGCCGCTCTTCCTGTTCGGGCACCTGGGGGAGGGCAGCCTGCACCCGAACTACGTCGTCGAGCCCGGCAGCCCCGCGGCCGAGCGGATCCGCGCGGAGCTGCTCGACGCCGCCCTCGCCCTGGGCGGCACGGTGAGCTCCGAGCACGGGATCGGCCACGTGAAACGGCCGTTCCTCGCGCGGGAGCTCGGCCCGGCGGCGATCGCGCTCCTTCGCGCCGTCAAACGCCAGTGCGACCCCGACGGGATCCTGAATCCCGGGAAGCTCTATCCCGACGCTCGAGCAGCGCGAGCGCCTTCTCGGTCGCCTTCGGCAGCGCGAGACGCCGCAGTCCGGCCGCGGTGACCCATCGTCGGTCCGGGGCGGCGGCGGGCCGCGCCCGGGCGGAGGCTCGGTAGAGGTGGAGATCGACCGAGAAGTGGCTGTAGGCGTGGCGGATCCGCCCCACGTACTCGAGCGCGGCGGATCGGACGCCCGTCTCCTCGAAGAGCTCCCGGGCCGCGGCGTGAGCGGCGGTCTCTCCGGGGCGGATCTTCCCGCCCGGGAATTCCCAGAGCCCGCCGAGCAGTCCCCGGGGCGGTCGACGTTGCACGAACCAGCGGCCCCGTCGGTCCGCGAGCGCCACCACCGCGGCCCGGACGCGGGGGCGTCGGGGCGCGCGTCGGGCGATCGGAACGCTCCCGGGGTCGTCGAGCTCGAGGTAGGCCCGGCACCCGAACGCCACCGGACACCGCTCACACTGCGGGGCGACCGGCCGACAGATCGTTTCGCCGAGCTCCATCACCGCCTCGTTGAACGGGCCGGGCGGATTCGTTCCGAGGGCGGTCGCCAGGGCCGCCTCGATCCGCCGTCGGACGGGTCCGCGCCGGACGTCGCCCGAGGCGCGGATCCACCGGGCCCCGACCCGTAGACCGTTCGCCTCCAGGGCGACCGTCGGGACGCCGAACGCGATCGCGGCGATCGCCCGGGCGATGTACGGCCCCACCCCCGGAAGCTCCTCGAGCCCGGCCACGGTGGAGGGGAGCTCCCCGTTCCGCTCCCGCGCGAGGAGGCGGGCGGCCGCCGAGAGGTTCCGGGCGCGTGCGTAGTAGCCCGCTCCCTGCCAGACCTTGAGGACCCGCTCGAGCGGCGCGTCGGCGAGCGCCCGGACGGTCGGGAACTCGCCCACGAAGCGCTCGAAGTAGGGGGCCGCCTGCGCGACCCGCGTCTGCTGCAGGAGGACCTCGGCGATCCAGGTCCGGTACGGCGTCGGACGCCGGCGCCAGGGGAGCGGACGACGGTGCTGGGCGAACCAGACGAGCAGCGCCGAGGCCCGCGCGGCCGGGGCGATCGTCCGGGGGGAGCGCGGGCGCGCCGGCACGGAAGATGCGCCGACACGAGCCACATCCTTAAAGCGAGCCGGGAGTTCGAAGCGCGCCGGGAGTACGACCGTGCCGAGCCGGGCGTTGCCGATCCACGTGACGGACGCAACGTTCGACGCCGAGGTCGTCCGCTCTCCGCTCCCCGTCGTGGTCGACTTCTACGCCGACTGGTGCGCGCCGTGCCGGGTCACCGAGCCGGTGATCCGGGACCTGAGCGCCCGGATGGCCGGGCGCGTGAAGTTCACGAAGATCAACGTCGACGAGGCCGTCGGCGTCGCCCGGTCGTACGGGATCCACTCGATCCCGACGTTCCTGTTCCTCGAGGCGGGCCAGGAGAAGGGTCGCGAGGTGGGCCCGATCGGGTCCGTCGAGTTCCGCACGATCCTGCGACGGCTCTTCCCGACCGCCCGCTCGTCGCCTAGTGGCGGAAGACCCGCCAGCCGGTGAAGTACATCGCGATCCCGGCCCGTTCGGCGGCCGCGATCACTTCGGGGTCCCGGACGCTCCCCCCCGGTTGGAGGATCGCCCGCACCCCGGCACGCCCGGCGGCTTCGACCCCGTCGGCGAACGGGAAGAACGCATCGGAGGCGAGGACCGATCCGCGCGCGCGCTCGCCGGCGACCTCGATCGCGAGCTCGACCGCCTTCACCCGCGTCGGCTGGCCCGAGCCGATCCCGACGGTCTGGGGTCCGCGCGCGAGCACGATCGCGTTCGATTTCGCGTGCCGTACGACCCGCCAGGCGAAGTCGAGCGCGCACCGTTCCTCGCCGGTCGCTTCGGTACCGGCGACGAGCCGGAAGTCGCTCGCGAGGAGCTCCCGGCGGTCGGTCTCCTGGAGGAGCACCCGACCGAGCGCGGTCTTCGCCTCCCAGCTGGCCCCCCCGACGGGCGCGGGGTCGACGCGGACGAGCTTCAGCTTCGTGCGGTGCGCGAGCGCGGCCGCCGCCGCCGCGTCGACCCCCGGCGCGGCGAGGAGGTCGACGAACACGCCCTTCAACGCGGCCGGGTCGTCCGGGCCGAGCGGGCGGTTGACCGCGATCGCGCAACCGTACCGCGCCACGGGGTCGGTCGCGATGGCGCGCTCGAGCGCTTCCCGCAGGGTCGGGGCCGAGGCGACCCCGCAGGGGGTCGCGTGCTTGACGACGGCCGCGCTCGGGAGCGGGAACTCCGCCGCGATCGCGCGCGCCGTGTCGAGGTCGAGGAGGTTCGTGTACGAGAGGGACGCTCCCTTCAGGACGGTGAACGGCGCGGGCGCGAGGCCGCCGCCGGGGGGGCTCGCGAGCGCGTACGTCGCGGCCGGCTGGTGCGGGTTCTCCCCGTAGCGCAGCGCGAGGGATTCGCGACGGAGGACGAGCTCCTCCGGGAACCCCCCCGGGCTCGGGGCGGGAGGCGCGAGGCCCCGGGCGATCGCCGCGTCGTAATCGGTCGCGCGCTCGAACGCGCGCACCGCGAGCCGGGCCCGGGTCGCGGCGGAGATCGCGCCGCCGCTCGCGCGGAGCTCCGCGAGGACGGGCGCGTACTCGGCCGGGTCGGTCACCACCGTCACCCACGCGTGGTTCTTCGCAGCCGCGCGCGCGAGCGTCACCCCGCCGATGTCGATGTACTCCTCCCGGTCCCGAGCGTCGGGGTGCTCGGCGAGATGGCGCTCGAACGGATAGAAGTTGACGACGACGAGGTCGAACGGCAGCAGGCCGTGCTCGGCGAGCTCCCGCCGGCCGGCGTCGGTGCGGGGCGCGAGGATCCCGCCCAGGATCCCCGGGTGCAGCGTCTTGATCCGTCCTCCGAACCAGGAGGCGAGGCCGGTCAGCTCCTCGGCCGGCCGCACCGCGACGCGGTCGGCGGCGAGCGCCGTCCGGGTGCCGGTCGTCGCCCAGAGCTCGACGCCCAGCTCCGCGAGCCCGCGCGCGAAATCGGAAAGTCCCGACTTATCATCGACCGAGACGAGCGCGCGCCCGATCCGGATCGCCGGACCTTCGCTGGACGACACCGTCCTTACCCTCGAGAGGCAGGATGGGAGAGAGATAAGATGCGCGGAGGCCCGGCGCGGCCGCCGGGGTGCCTCTACGGCAGTAATTAATAGGACGACCCCGGCTAGATACTCTCCCGAACCTCTCCATGCGATCTCGCTCCCGGTCGCCCGCGCTCGCGTGCGGAGACCCGATCTTGACGACGTGGGCCCGGCCCGGACGACGGTCCCGCGCCCGACGCTGGCGGCGCCTCGGCCACCGGGGCCAGGTCGCCCCGGTGGCGACCGTGCTCGGGCTCCTCCTCGTCGTCACGTTCATCGCGAGCTACCTCACGACGACGCTCCCGAACCAGATGGCGATCAACGACCTCAACCACGACACTCTCGTCCAGAACCAGGTCTCGCAGCTCGCCGCGGTCGCGACGCAGATCGCGAGCGCGGACGCGGTCGGGGGCCAGGCGACCTTCCCGGTTAGTCTCGGCTCGGAGGGTGCTCCGCCGTTCGCGGGCCCCGATTCGTCCCTCCTCGTCCCCCAGCCGTCCCACAACTATACGGCCGGGTTCTACGCGCTCTACGCCAACTACTCGGCGACCTCCTCCGCCGGCACCCAGTCGCTCAGCGCGGCCGCCGTCCCCGGGGCCGGGTTCGTCGTGGAGCTGCGCAACACCTACTCGTCGTCCGCCGAGGTCGCGTACGACGAGGGGGCGGTGATCTTCGCGGAGCCGGGCGGGGTACCGATCATGGAGGATCCGCCCGCCATCACGCTCTCCGGCACGACGCTCGCGATCGTCGAGCCGGTCTTCACCAACGCCCTGAGCTCGGAGTCGGGGACGGCGACCGCGGAGGTCGCGCTCCGCCTGACGGCGATCCAGTCCGTGACGCTGCCCGTCACGGGCTTCGCGCTGAGCGCGAACGTGGTGCTCACGATCTACAGCCCCTACGCGATCGCCTGGGTGAACTACTTCGAGAGCCAGACGTCGTTCGCGAGCGCGACGATCACGTGTACGGCGCTCGCGTCCAACGTCTGTTCCTCGTCGTACGCGTACCAGCCGGGCCACGGGAACGGCAAGGTGACGATGACGATCCCCGTGACCTCCCTCACGGTCACCCAGGCGTTCTTCTCGGTCACGGTGGCGTAGGCCCGGCTTCGGGTGCTCGATCGAGTTCCTAGCTCGAGCGCTCGACCGCCGATGCCGAACGATCCCGCATCCACGCCTTCGCGCCGACGAGCGTGCCCCACGTCCGTCGGGTCGCGAGCGCGGGGGCACCGGGGACCGGGGCGGGCCCGTTCCACGCCGCGCGCCCCCGCTCGAGCGCCCGGTGACCGATCGCCACGATCGCGCGCCGACCGTCCGAGCGGACGACCCGGAACGGCGGCGCGGTCTCGCCCGGCCGATGGAGCCGGAGCGCGAGGAGCTCCTCCCAGTCGCGGGGCGAGCTCGGGGGAAGGTGTTCCCCCGCCACCTCGATGCCGAGGTAGCGGGGTCGGTCCTGACGGGACGGCCTACCGGACGAGGTCGATGACTTCCTCGGACTCACCGCTGGCGTACCCTCCCTTCTGCCCGAGGAGGCTCTGGGCCCGGACGCCGGTGATGATGAGCAGCACCTTGATGGTGTTCTCGAGCTCGGGGGAGTTCTCGACGGAGCAGCCCCAGATGATCCGGGCGCGCTTCGAGATCTTCCCGCCGACGAGCGCGGCCGCCTTCTCGGCCTCGCTGACCGTCATGGTCGGGCCGCCGATCACGCGGACGAGCGCACCGGTCGCGTCCTTCAGCTCGACCGAGCCGAGGAGCGGCGACGTGAGGGCCTCGGTGACCGCCTCGGTCACCCGGTCCGTCGCGCTCTCGCTCTCGCCGAGGCCGATCAGCGCGACCCCGCCGTCCTTCATGACCGTCAGGATGTCGGCGTAGTCGAGGTTGACGAGCCCGGGCTTGGTCACGATCTCCGTGATGCCCTTGATCGCGGTCATGAGGACCGCGTCCGCGAGCTTGAACGCCGAATCGAGCGGCATGCGGGGCACGAGCTCGAGGAGCTTGTCGTTCTGGATCACGATCGTCGTGTCGCAGACGCGGCGCAGGCGCTCGAGCCCGTCGCGGGCCTGCTCCATGCGGGCGGCGCCCTCGCCGGAGAACGGGAGGGTGACGACGCCCATCGTGAGCGCGCCGGCCTCCTTCGCGATCCGGGCGACGAGGTGCGCGGAACCGGTTCCGGTCCCGCCGCCCATGCCGGCCGTGACGAAGACGATGTGCGCGCCGTTGACGAACTGGCGCAGCTCTTCCTCGTTCTCGCGCGCAGCCTCCTCCCCGATCTCGGGGCGGGCGCCGGCGCCGAGGCCCTTCGTGGCCCGGCGGCCGATGAGGATCTTGCGGGGCGAGTGGATGGTCAGGAGGTGTTTCGCGTCGGTGTTGATGGCGCACATCTCGGCGCCCTGGATCCCTTCCTCGACGCACCGGTTGATCGTGTTCGATCCACCGCCGCCGCATCCGACGATCCGGATGTTGACCCGGAGCGTCTCCGCCAGCTTTGCCAGCTCGGCATCGTCGGAGCTCGCGTAGGCCGGCGCCGCGGGCTTCTTCTCTTCGACCAAGGACTGGTTCTCCTGATGCTTCGCGATCGCTTCCTGGATGATGGACTTCATCGGTGGTTCCTCGTTCTGTTTGTCAGACGAGCGTCATACGCTCCGAAGAGGACGATTTTGGGAGTTCGTAAATAAACATTTGCGTAGAGCGGAAGTTGCGCGAGGACGACTGACGGCGACCGAGCCGAACCGGTGTCCGAACGCGGTCGAGCGGTGCCCGGGACGGGGCGCAAACCCCCGAGCGAAACCGGCTCGGTGACGGGGGCGCCGGCCCCGGATCCCTCCCGACGGGGGCCCCGCCGGATCGCCGCGGCTAGCCGGACGGGGACTTCGCGGATCCTCGGAGAGAATCCGCGGCCTCCGAAACGAGGTCCGCGACCTCTCGGGGATGGGACACCATGGCCGCGTGGCTGGAGGGGACGCTACGCACCGTCGCCCCCATGCGCTGCCCCATGAACTGCTCGGCCTCGGGCGGGATCATCTGATCGTTGGTCGCGACGAGGTACCAGGACGGCAGGTGCTTCCACGCCGGGGCTCCGCTCCGACCCGCGAACGATCGGAGGCTGAGCGGACCCTGGACGGCCGCCATCACGCTCGCTTGCGCCGGGTCCACGTCCGCGGCGAACGCCTTCGCGAAGCCCGCGCGATCGATCCAGAGGAAGCCGTTCGGGTCCGGGCGGACCGCGGCCGCTCCCGCCGGCGCGGGTCCCTGCTTCCCCAGCGCCTCGATGCTCTCTCCCTCGTCCAGCCCGAACGCGGCGATGTAGACGAGGGCCTTCACGTTCGGTACTCCGTTCGCCGCATTCGTGATCACCACGCCGCCGTAGGAGTGGCCGACGAGCACGACCGGACCGCTCTGGGTGGCGAGGAGCTTGCGCGTCGCGGCGACGTCGTCCTCGATCGAGGTGAGCGGCAGTTGCGCCGCCACGACGTTGAACCCTTTCGTCTGCAGGAGGGGGATCACCCTCGCCCAGGACGATCCGTCCGCCCACGCGCCGTGCACCAAGACCACGTTCACTTTCGCGTCCATTGCCGCCGCCTCTCCGTGCGCGGGGGGATTCCGGCGTCAAAAGGGCTTCGGCGCGACGCCGCCCGTCCGGGGCTTCGGTGACGGAACCCTCCCCGCCCGAGACCAAGAGCGGCACAGGCGGACGCGTCGTCCCGCTCCCGGGGATCTAGGTGAACTCTTCCCGCTCGAAGAGCCAGAGCCCGCCGAGCGTGGTGAAGACGAGGTAGCCGGCCATCACGGCGATGCCCTGTGCGAGCGTCGGCGGTACGTACGCCTTGGGCACGAGCAGCCCGGCGGTGTGCGGGGCGCCGGTGAGCGGATAGGAGATCGCCTCGTTGGCCCAGGTGATGATGAACCAAGGCTGGAGGCCCACGAGGCCCTCGAAGAGCGCGTTGATGATCGAGAACCCGAAGAGGAACATGACCGCGACGATGATGACGCCGTAGAGGCTCGTCTTGAAGAGGGCACTGAAGAGGAACGTCACGCCGAGGAGGCCGCCGAGGTACAGGATCGCGAGGCCGTACGATCCCAAGAGACCGGCCGTCAGCGCCCCCGTCCCGAAGAAGTAGCCGCCGGCGCCGACCAGGATCAGGAAGTAGGCCGAGATCGTCACGAGCGCGGCGGCGTACGACGCGAGGAACTTCCCCGCGTAGACGCTCCAGCGCTTGATCGGGTGGCTCATGAGGTAGTAACCGGTCTTGTTCTGGAACTCTCCGGCGATCGCGTCGCCGCCGAAGATGATGCCGGCGAAGATGATCAGGAGCTCGGCGCCCCCGACCCAGAGGTTCGCGTAGAACGTGTTCGAATTCGCGAGCAACGTCGCCGGCCGGTAGTACCCGACGAGCGAGAGGAGGATGGACCCGATCGCCCCGACGATCCCGACCATGAGCAGGAACCGACGGGACCGCAGGAAGTCCCGGAACTGGTAACGCGACATGAGGATCGCCTGCATCCACGAGCCCGGGACCGAGCCGAGGGTGCTCGGAGGTCCCGAGCGGGCCGACGCGTCCGGCGCCGCTGCGCTCACGAGTCCCCCGCTTGGATCTCGCGCAGGTAGACGTCCTCGAGGGCGCTCCGGGACTCGTGGAAGCTGACGAGTCCCCCGGGTCGGTCGCTCAGGGACCGAAGCACCCGTGCGCGGCCCTCCGGACCGCCTTGGATCGCGATCGTGAACCGCCGCTCGTCGAGCCGGACGCAGGAGGTGACCCCCGGGAGCGTGGCGACGTGATCGCGCACGTCGGTCTCGCTGAGCGGCGCGAGAAACACCGCGTCGACGCTCACCGTCCCCCCGGCGAGGTTCGCGCTCACGTGCTCGAGCGTGTCGTAGAAGAGGAGCCGTCCTTTGTCGAGCAACGCGACCTCGTCGCAAACGTCGACGACCTCGCTCAGGATGTGACTCGAGAAGAAGATCAGCCGCCCCTCGCCCTTCAGGCTCCGGATGATCGAGCGTACCTCGGCCATACCGCGGGGATCGAGCCCGGTACTCGGCTCGTCGAGCAGCACGACCTCCGGGTCGGACAGCAGCGTCGCCGCGACGTTCACGCGTTGCTTCATCCCCTTCGAGAACCGGCCGACCTTCTGATCCGCCCACTCGGTCATCTTGACCTGACCGAGGACCTCCTCGGTCCGGAGCCGGATCTCGCGGGCATCCATCCCCCGCAGCGCGCCCGAGAGCTCGAGCGCCTCGCGGGGGGTGAGCGATCCGTAGATCTCGGGCGTCTCGATGAGCGCACCGCAGACCTCGAGCGCGCGCTTGCGGTCGCGCTGGACCGAGACCCCGTTGAGGAACGCCTCGCCCTCGCTCGGGAAGATCAAATTCGTGAACATCTTGAGGGTCGTGGTCTTGCCGGCCCCGTTCGGGCCGAGGAAACCCACGCACTTCGCCCCGTCCACCCGGAGGTTCAGGTGGTCGAGCGCCGTGTACGAACCGAAGCGACGAGTGAGTCCGCGCGCTTCGAGACTGGGAGCCATCGCTACCCTCCTCAGTGAGCGCTCGGGGCGAGCGGGGATCCCCGTCCCCGCGCGACCCGGGCGCGCGGAGCCTTCGCGGAAGGCGCCGGCCCGGGCAGTCGTAGTACGGTCGCGGTGGCGGGCACGCGAGGCGCCGGACCGTCCGCCGGCGCGCGGGCGATGGCGCCCGAAATCCCCTCGACCAGAGCGAGAAGAACCGCGGTGAGCTCCTCGGGATCGTCCCCGGCCACCTCGCCTTCGGCCTGCGCCTCCGAGATGAGCCGGCGCAGCGTGGAGCGGAGCCGTTCGTAGGTCTGCCCCATCAGGTGCCCGACCTCGGGCGACAGGTTCGGTGCCGCGGTCATGCGGAAGACGTAGCGGAAGAACTCGGGGTGCTGTCGCCGCCGCTCGAGCAGGCGATCGATCATGCCCTCCAAGCGCACCCGAGGGCGGGCGGAGCCTCGCCGGTCCCGAGGCGCGGGGGAGGTGCGGGCCGCGCGGAGCAGATCGCGCAGGAACGAGTCGAACAGCTCGTCCTTGCTCCGGAAGTAGCGATACGGGAGTCCCTGGCTCACGCCGGCCTCCTTGGCGAGGTTCTCCATGGTCAATGGACCGCCCCGCAGGAAGAGCCGCCCGGCGGCGGCCAGGAGGTTCGCCCGTTGCCGATCCTGGATCGCCCGATTGGCCTCGCGGGTACGCGGCATTTCCGGCTTCGTTTCTAATGAATAAATATTCATTCATAAGGGTTGCGGCTTCGGAACGGAGCCCCGGCCGGCCGGACCCCGCGGAAATCGACACAGCCTTAAGTCCCGAGGCTCCGTGCGCGCCCCGTGGAATCGTACTTTCGCGCGATCGAATCCTCGGTCGACCGGGCGTACGAGGTCGCCGAGCGCGCGCGGCGGGAGGGGTATGATCCCGAAGCGCGCACCGAGATCCCGCGGGCACAGGACATGGCCTCCCGCGTCGAGCAGCTGCTCGCCCACCTCGGGATCGAGGGGATCTCGACGGAGATCCGGGCCCTGGCCGCCCAGATGCCGCGGGAAGAGGTCGCGCTCACCATTGCCCGACGCCTCGCCCGCGACCCCTCGCGCGGCGCGTCGACGGAGGCCCGGCTCGATGCCGCGCTCCGGGTCGGCCTCGCGATCCTGACGGAAGGGATCCTGGTCGCCCCGCTCGAGGGCCTCGCCGAGGTCCACGTGTGCCCCGCGCGCGACGGGAGCCAGTATGTCGAGCTGTACTACGCCGGACCGATCCGGGCGGCGGGCGCGACCGCGCAGGCGCTGAGCGTCCTGCTCGCGGACGTCGTGCGACGCGACCTTGGCCTCGCCCGGTACGTGCCCGAACCGGGCGAGGTCGAGCGGTACCAGGAGGAGATCCCGCTCTACAAGTACCATCAGCACCTCCAGTACGTGCCGACCGCCGCGGAGATCGAACGGATCGCCCGGAACGTGCCGGTCGCGATCTCGGGCGAGGCGACCGAGGGCGACGCGGAGGTGAGCTCCTTCCGCAACCTGGCCCGCGTCCCGACCAACGGGATCCGCGGAGGGGCGTGTCTCGTGATCGCCGAGGGCCTCTGCCAGAAGGCCGCGAAGGTGCGAAAGATCGTCGAGAACCTTGGGATCGACGGCTGGGAGTTCCTCGCCGAGATCGGCCACGGCGCGGTCGACGAGGAGGAGACGCGCACGCCGAAGTACCTCCAGGACTCGGTCGGGGGCCGGCCGGTCCTGGCGCACCCGAACCACCCGGGCGGGTTCCGGCTCGTCTACGGGCGGGCCCGGACGACGGGCCTCGCCGCGTGCGCGATCAACCCGGCGGCGATGGTGATCCTCCAGCACTTCGTGGCGATCGGCACGCAGGTCAAGCTCGAGTACCCTGGGAAGGCGACCGCGATGGCGGTCTGCGACACGATCGACGGACCGATCGTCGAGCTCGACGACGGCACCGTGACCGCGGTCCACGACGTCGCGCGGGCGGAGGAGCTGCGACCCCGGGTGACGCGGATCCTCGACCTCGGCGAGCTGCTCGTCTCCTTCGGCGAGTTCGTCGAGAACAACCGTCCGCTCGTGCCCGGCGCGTACTCCCTCGATCGCCACCTCGAAGAACTCCGGGCCGCCGGGGTCGATCCGGTCTACGGGGCGTCGCTCGCGACGTACGACGAGGCCAGCGCGCTCGCGCGCGAGCGCTCCGTCCCGCTCCACCCCCGCTGGCTCCTCTTCTGGCACGACCTCACGACGGCCGAGATCCGAGCGCTCTCCGAGTTCGTCGAGCGATCCGGTAGCTGGCGGGATGGCGCCCTCGAACTACCGCGCGACCCGTCCTGGCACGAGCCGCTCGCCCGCCTGGGATTCCTGTCGTTCCCGCTCGAGCCGGACCGACTCCGGGGCGAGCCCGACCCCAGCGCGGCGCTCGTGGGGGCGCTCGGGCTCTCGGTGGAGGGCTCGCTCCTCATCCGACGTGTCGCACTCGATCCTCCCGGAACCGACCCGCTGGACTACGTGAGCCGATTGGCGGGAGTGTCGGTACGAGCGCGCGCCCCGTCCCGCGTCGGAGGTCGCGTCGGCCGACCGGAGAAGGCGTACCAGCGGGCGATGCAGCCGAACATCCACGCGCTGTTCCCGGTCGGGACGGCGGGCGGGGCGAGCCGTTCGGTGCCGGAGGCGGCCCGCAACACGATGCGCGAGGGCACGAAGGTCGACCTCGGGGTCCGGACCTGCCCGGCGTGCGGTCGGACCACCGTCTGGACGCGCTGCCCGTGCGGAGCCCACACCGAGCCGACCGGCCGCGTCGTCTCCGAGACCCTGCCGATCGCCCCCTTGTGGAGCGAGGCGCTCTCCCGCCTGCATCTCGGCAAGGTGCCCGTCGTCAAGGGCGTCAAGGGCCTCACGTCGCCGGGCAAGGTCCCGGAACCGCTCGAGAAGGGGATCCTCCGGGCGACCCACGCGATCTCGGTCTACCAGGACGGGACGGCCCGATTCGACCTCACCGATCTCCCGCTCACGCACTTCCGCCCGGCGGAGATCGGGATCGACCTCCCGACGCTCGCGCGGCTCGGCTACGCGACGGACTGGACCGGGGCTCCGATCACGGACGCGGAGCAGCTGATCGAGCTCGCGCCGCAGGACCTGATCGTCTCCCGGTCCTGCGGGACGTATCTCACTCGTCTCGCCCAGTTCGTCGATGACGAGCTCGTGCGCCTCTACAACCTCGAGCCATTCTACCGGGCCGCGCGCCCCGAGGACCTAGTAGGGCAGATCGTCACCGCCCTCGCGCCCCACACCTCGGGGGCGGTCGCGGGCCGCGTCCTCGGTTTCACCGAGGCCGAGGCCTGCTTCGCCCACCCGGTCTTCCACGCGGCGAAGCGGCGGAATTGCGACGGGGACGAGGACTCCGTCACGCTGCTCCTCGATGCGCTCCTCAACTTCTCCCGGGCCTACCTGCCCGCGAGCCGCGGCGCGCTGATGGACAAGCCCCTCGTCCTGACGACGCGGATCGACCCGACCGAGGTCGACAAGGAGGCGCACAACCTGGACGTCGGGGCCCACTACCCGCTCGCGCTCTACCGCGCCGCCGACGAACGGCGGCCGGCGAAGGAGGTCGACGGCCTCCTCGACAAGGTCGGCCGCCGCCTGGGGACCCCCGAGGCGCTCCGGGCGTACCGGTTCACCCACGACACCCGCCGCATCGCGGGGGGCCCGGTCCGGTCCGCGTACCGCGAGAGCCGCTCGATGGCCGAGATGGTCGAGCGCTCGACCGTGCTCGCGGCCGAGATCCGCGCGGTGGACGTCGCCGAGGCGGTGACGCTGGTCCTCAACGCCCACTTCCTCCCCGACGTCATGGGGAATCTGAAGAGCTACGCGACTCAGAAGTTCCGCTGCAAGGAGTGCGGTACGTCCTACCGACGGCCGCCGCTCTCGGGTCGGTGCGTCGCCTTGCGGCCCGGCGGGGCCCGGTGCGACGGCGAGCTCCTCTCGACGGTCTACGAGGCATCGGTCCGCAAGTATCTGCCGCTCTCCCAACGCCTCGCCGGTATCGACGGGATCACGCCGTACGTCCGCCAGCGCATCGAGCTGCTCGCCGACTCGGTGGCGACGCTCTTCCCCGGCGCGAGCTCCCAGACCACGCTCGACCGATTCCGCCCCGCCCCGGCCGGCCCCCGCGGTCCGTGAACCGTACGCTCGGAACGGCCAAATAGCGACGAACGCGTCCGGCCGGAGGTCGGGCTTGTGGGGTAGTCTGGACTATCCTGTTGGCCTTCGAAGCCAACGACCTGGGTTCGAAATCGCGCGGGCGCGCGCGACGGAACTCCCAGCAAGCCCGTCCCGGGCCGTCTACCGGAAGTAGTTCGCCGACGGCGTCGGCTCGTTCCGCTTCTCTTCCTCGGGCTTCGCCGCCTCGAGGATGTCGACCGCGAGGAGCGCCGGGATCGGGACGAGCCGCACGCGGCCCTTCTCGTCCCCGTCCGCCCCCTCGAGCTCGATCGCGAGGGCGTTGTCCCCTCCGATCGAGACGAGGCCCCGGAAGATGCCGGTCGAGACGATCGCCTCGTCATCGGGCCCGGCCGAGCGCAGCCGCACGCGCGAGCCGGCCGTGAGGCCGATCGTCGGCTTCTTCGCGCCGGCGTTCGGGGCGCTCATCGCGGACCGCCCCGTTCGCGCGCCCCGCGCACGCCCGCCGACGTGGTGAGGAGCCGAGGCACGGCCTCGGCGGTGCGCTGCTCGAGGAGGCTCTGCAAGTGGTTCACCGTCTCCCGGTAGCGCTTGAGGGCATTCTGAGCGTTCGCCTCGGTGAAGTCCCAGGCCCGGGCGAGGTTCCCGTAGCGCAACCGGTAGCCCTTCCGGCCCTTGCCGTCCGCCGCGCCCCCCACCTCCTCCAGCAGATCGAGAGCCTTGAGCTTGTTGATGTGCCGGTACACGGTCGGCTTCGACGTCTTCAGGACCGCGGTCACTTCCTCGATGTACCACGGGCGCGCGGGGTCCTTGAGGAAGCAATCCCGAACCAGTCGGTAGGCGAGGCTCTGCGCGATCGGCCCCTCGGAGCCGCGGCCCTCCTCGCCGTCGGGCAAGTACCCGACCAGGCGGAGGAACTCGCGCAGCACCTCGTCGAGGTCCGAAATCGGGGTGAGCGGGGTACTGTAACGCAACGCGAGCTCGAAAGGCATGGAGGATGCCGAGCCGGACTCCTTCCACGGATAAAAAGTGGGACTCTCGGGACCGCCGTTCCACCAAACGATAAGCGGGCTCGTCGCGCTGGGACGGTCGTGGCGCCGTTCGAGCTCGTCGCCCCCGCGACACCGGACGAGGCGATCGCCGAGCTCGGCGCGCTCGGCGCCTCGGACGCCGTCCCGCTCGCCGGAGGGACCGACCTCCTCTTCGATCTCGACGACGGGCGACTCGCGCCGCGTCGGGTCGTCTCGCTCCGCCGGTTGCCCTGGCAGACGCTCGACTGGAACGGGCCGATCCTCACGGTCGGGAGCACGCTGCCGCTCCGTCGTCTCGAGACCGACCCCGAGGTGCGAACGCGCCTGCCCGGCCTCTACACCGCGGTCCGCGCGGTCGGGAGCGTCGCGCTCCGTCACCAGGCGACGCTCGGGGGCAACCTCGGACGGTCGGCCCCGGCGTCCGACCTCGTGCCGATGCTGTTGGCGCTGGACGCGGAGATCGACCTCGTCGGGCCCCAGGGAGCGCGTACCGTACCGGTCGACCAGTTCGTGATCGGTTCGCGTCGGACGGCGCTGCGACCGGCCGAGCTGATCCGATCGGTCCGCTTCCCCGAGCCGCGGCCGTCGGCGTACCTCTGGCAGCGGGTCCGGCCGTTCCGCGATATCTCTCAGATGGCGGTGGCGGTCGCGTACTCCCCGGCCCGAGCCCGCTGGCGGGTCGCGGTCGCCGGTTTCCCGCCGCGACCGCTCCTGGTTCCTGAGGTCGAGGACGCGCTCGGGCCCGTGCTCCCGCCCGCCCGGTCGGACCTCGACCGGGGCGCGCACGTGCTCAGCACGCGCGCGCCGATCGTCGGCGACAAGCGCGCCTCGGAGGCGTACCGCCGACAGATCGTGCGCCCGCTCCTGGAGCGCGCGGTGCGACGGGCGAGCGGCGAGAAGGCGGGATCGTGAGCGGGGGCCGGCTGCGCCTCTCGGTGAACGGTCGGCCGACCGAGCTCGCGGACGTGCCGCCCGAGGAGCGGCTCCTTGACACGGTGCGCTGGCGCCTCGGGCTCAAGGGAACGAAGGAGGGATGCCGCACCGGCGAGTGCGGTGCGTGCACCGTCCTCCGGGACGGCCACGCCGTCCTCTCCTGCCTCCTGCTCGCGCGGGACGCCGATGGGGCGGCGATCACGACGATCGAGGGCGTCCGTTCGGACCCGGTCGGCGAGCGCGTGCGCGCAGCGTTCGAGTCGGCCGGCGCCCTGCAGTGCGGGTACTGCACGCCGGGGTTCGTGATGGCGCTCACCGGCCTCCTGCGCGAGGCCGGTCGGTCGACCCCGCTCGACGAGCTCCTCGAGGACCTCGGGGGCAACCTCTGCCGGTGCACCGGGTACTCGACGATCGTCCGGGCGGCGCGCGCCGCTCGGGAGGGGCTCCCGTGAGCGCGACCGCCCGGCCCGACGGCGCGGTGAAGCTCGCCGGCGCCGCCGTGTACGGGGAGGACCTCGACGTACCCGGGATGCTCTGGGGGGCGCTCGTCCTGGCCCCCGTGGCGCACGGCCGACGGCTCTCGGTCGACCTCTCGCCCGCGCGCGCCCTTCCCGGGGTCGTCGCGATCGGCGCCGCGGACGTCGCGGGGCTTGTGGACGGCGGCACGGGCGACCCCGAGCGCCCCCCGTTCCCCTCCGAACGCGTCTCGTACCTCCAGCAGCCCGTCGCGGCCGTGGCCGCCCCGACCCGGTCGCTCGCGCGGGAAGCGGCCCGCGCCGTGCGCATCTCGGTCGAGCCGCTACCGGTCGCGACCGATCTCGACGACCTCTTCCCCGAATGGCCCCGCGAGAAGATCGAGGACCCCGCTCGCGTCGCCGCGCACGTGCACGCGCGTCGCGGGGACGTCGACGGGGCGTTCCGCGACAGCGCGACGGTCGTTGCGGAGACGTACCGGACGGCGAGCGTGCACCAGGTCGCGCTCGAGCCGCACGCGTGCGTCGCCGAGGTGACCGACGGCGGCTGGCGGGTCCGCACGTCCACCCAGAGCCCGTTCGGGGCTCGCGAGGATACCGCGTCGATCCTCGGGATCCCCGAGGCGGCGCTCGTCGTCGAGGGGACGTGGGTCGGGGGCGGATTCGGCGGGAAGGGCGCGGCGTTCCTCGAGCCGTACGCCCTCCTGCTCGCCCGGGCGGCGGGCCGACCGGTCCGCCTCGCGCTCAGCTACGCGGAGGAGTTCCGGCTCGGACGGACGACGCTGCCCGCCGTCGTGCGGATGGAGACGGCGGTGAACGCGGGCGAGATCACGGCGCGCCGGGTGCGGCTGTTGCTCGACGTCGGGACCTCCCTGCCCGGCCGGGACTTCGCGACCGGCTACGCGATCGGATTTCTGCTCGGTCCGTACCGCGCGCCCGCCTTCGAGGTCGAGGGGTACGCGGTCCGCACCAACAAGCCCCCGTTCGGTCCGCACCGGGCGCCGTTCGCCCCTCAGGCCGCGTTCGTGGTCGAGTCGCACCTCGCCGCGGTCGCCCGCGCGGCGGGGATCGATCCGGCGACGTTCAAGGCCCGGCATCTATGGCGCGAGGGGGACCGGACCCCGTTCGGCCAGCGCGTGCTCCCCTTCGGGCTCGCGAGCGCGTTCGAGAGCGCCCGGGCGCTCGCGGCCCGGTGGCGGTCGGAGGCCCCGCCGGGCCAGGGAGTCGGGATCGGGCTCGGGTTCTGGTCGACGAGCACGGGAGCCGGCGGCGAGGCGCGGGTCGTCCTTTCTCCGACGGAGCTCGTCATCCTTCAGGGCGAGCGGGAGATCGGCAGCGGGAGCGTCGTCGTCGGGCTCGCGCAGGTCGCCGCCCGGCGGAGCGGCCTCCCGGTGGAGCAGGTGCGGGTCGAGTACCGCGACTCCGCGGGCGCGCCGTTCGACGCCGGCGTCTTCGGCAGCCGCACGGTCGGCGCGCTGGGGCGGGCGGTCGACGCGGCGCTCGTCAGTCTCCTCGCCCGCCTCGGCGAGCGGCTCGGGAGCCCCGGCCCGGTGACGCTCGCGGTGCTGGACGGCGAGATCGTGGCCGTGCACGGCTCGGGCCGCCGGCGCGTGGCCGAGCTCTTGACCCCCGCCGAGACGGCGGCGGGTGGGCTCGCCGCCGACGGTAAGCATTACGGACGCTCGGGGGAGATCGACGAGAGCGTCGTCCTGGACGGCGCGTTCTACGCGTTCACCGACTTCACCGGTGCGGCCCACGTAGCCCAGGTGGAGGTCGATCCCCAGACCGGCTCGGTGCGCGTCCTCCGCTATGCGGCGTTCCACGACGCGGGGGTCGTCGTCGATCTTCCGAGCGCGCGCGCGCAGGTGGAGGGCGGGGTCGCGATGGGGCTCGGGGCTGCGCTCACCGAGGAAGCGATCTGGTCGGACGACGGCCGGCTCGAGAACGCGGGGCTCGTGGACTACCGCATCCCCACGCTGCGCGAGGTCCCGCCGATCGAGGTCCATTTCCTCGAGGGCTTCCCGGGCGCCGGGCCGTTCGGGGCGAAAGGGCTCGGTGAGCCGCCGATCATCCCGGTCCCGGCGACGATCGCCGCGGCGGTGCGCGACGCCGCCGGCGCGCACGTCCGCGAGTTGCCCCTCGCTCCGGAACGGGTGGCGCGAGAGCTTAAGTTCCGTTAGCGCCGTCCCCTCGAATGGTCCTCTCCGTTTCCGAAGTCCGCGCCCTCGTCGACGAGTATCCCCGTACACCCGTTTTGGCCACGATCGGATCCCACTCCGCGCTGGACGTCGCCGACGGCGCCGTGACCGAGAGCTTTCCGAGCCTCGTTATCGCCGAGGAGGGCCGGGACGCGACGTACGCCCGCTACTTCCGGACGATCCGCAGCCCGGGCGGGCTCCGCCGGCGCGGCTGCGTGGACGAGATCTGGACGCTCCCCAAGTTCGCGGACCTCGCGACGCCCGCGAACCAGGAGCGGCTGCGCCGTCACGGCGCGCTCCTGGTGCCGAACCGCGCGCTCTCCTCCTACGTGCCGCTCGCGACGATCGAGGACGAGCTGCGCGTCCCGATCGTGGGGGCGCGCGCGATGCTCCGGATCGAGGAGCGGAGCGAGCGCGCGAACTACTACACGCTCCTCGAGGAGGCCGGGATCCGGATCCCGCGCCGGATCTCTTCCCCCGACGCGATCGACTCGCTCGCGATCGTGAAGCTCCCCCACGCGAAGCGCCGGCTCGAACGCGGGTTCTTCACGGCCGCGAGCCCGCGGGAGTACCGCCGGAAGAGCGACCAGCTTATCGCCCAGGGGACGATCGCCAAGGACGATCTCGCGACCGCCCGGATCGAGGAGTACGTGATCGGTCCCGTGTTCAACTTCAACTTCTTCTTCTCGCCGCTGCACCCCCGTCCGGAGGGGCTCGAACTCCTCGGGGTCGACGAGCGGCGGGAGAGCAGTCTCGATGGCCTCGTGCGCCTTCCCGCGGCCCAGCAGCTCGAGCTCCCCGAGGCGTCGCGCATCCCCGACTACACGGTCGTGGGCCACGGCACGCTCACGGTCCGGGAGTCGATCCTCGAGGAGGTGTTCCGGATCGGCGAACAGTTCGTGGACGCGGCGCGCGCGCGCTACCCGCCCGGGATCCTCGGCCCGTTCTGCCTGCAGACGTGTCTCGACCGCGACGGCCGGCCGACCGTCTTCGATGTCGCGGCGCGCATCGGGGGCGGCACGAACGTCCACCTGGGCCTCGGCCACCCGTACGGCAACGCGCTCTGGCGCGGTCCGATGAGCACCGGGCGCCGGATCGCGCTCGAGGTCCGCCACGCGATCGACACGGGCCGGCTCAAGGAGATCCTGACGTGAGCGCGGACCCGGCGCCGGGGACGGCCGAGCTGCGCCGCACCCCGCTCTACGAGTTCCACCGGCGTCACGGCGCGCACTTCGTCCCGTTCGCCGGCTGGGAGATGCCCCTCTACTACTCGAGCATCCTCGCCGAGCACCGCGCGGTGCGGACCGGCGTCGGCCTCTTCGACGTCTCGCACATGGGGATCCTGAGCCTCGCCGGGGCCCACGCGGCCGATCTCCTCGCGCGCCGGACGACGGCGAACGTCCCGCTCCTCGCCCCGGGCCAGGTGCGCTACACGTTCCTGCTCGAGTCGAGCGGCGGCATCGTCGACGACCTCCTCGTGAGCCGGCTCGACCGGGGGGACGAGCTCGCGCGCACGCACCTCGCGGTGCCGAACGCGGGCCGCGCCGACGAGGTCGAGGAGATCCTCCGTCAGCACCGCGGGCCCGACACCGAGATCGCCCGGTGGAACGGGAAGGTCGCGCTCCTCGCGCTGCAGGGGCCGCGTTCCCGTGCGCTCCTGGAGGGCGTCTTCGGCTGGCAGCTCGGTCCGCTCGCCTTCTACCACGCCGCGTTCTTCCCCGCGGCGCCCGGCCCGGGCGAGGCCGGGGGCACGCTCGGGCGGCCGTTCCCGGCCGCGCTCGCCGAGACGACGCTGGTGAGCCGGACGGGTTACACGGGCGAGCTCGGCTACGAGCTCTTCGTCCCGGCGGAGTCCGCGGACGTCCTCGCCGAGCGGCTCGTCGCGGCCGGGGCGACCCCGATCGGGCTCGGGGCCCGCGACTCGCTGCGGCTCGAGAAGGGGTACCTCCTCTCGGGCCAGGAGTTCCACCGCGATCACACGCCGATCGAAGCCGGCCAGGACCGGTTCGTCGATTTCGCGCACGAGTTCGTGGGGCGCCCCGCGCTCGAGAAGCAGCGAACGGACGGACCCGCGGTCCGGCTCGCGGGGATCGAGACCGACGCGCCGGGCGCGATCCCCCGCCACGGGACCCCCGTCCGCGCGAACGGCACCGAGATCACCGCGGCGACGAGCGGGGGGATCTCGCCGACGCTCGGGCGCGGCATCGCGCTCGCCTACCTCCCGCCCCCGCTCGCCGTCCCCGGGACGTCGGTCGCCCTCGAGATCCGCGGTCGGGAGGTCCCGGCCCGGGTCGTCCCGCTGCCGTTCGTGCCGGCGAAGCGAGGGTAGCGTTATTACGCGCGGGCTCCCTTCTCACCCGCCGAGGCGATGGCAACCGGGGTCGGGGACAGCCGAACGTTCCTCGGCCGGATGGAGGCGGTCGAAGCGCTGTACCGACGCTTCGACGACGCGCGGGCCGGGAGCGGCGGGGTCACGATCCTCGTCGGCGCGACCGGTACGGGTAAGTCGACGCTCGTCGGCGAGCTCGTCCGCGACTTCCGCGTGCGCGGCGCCCAGGTCCTGGTCGGGCGCGCACCGGCGCTCGATGCCCCGCCGCCGCTCTCCCTGATCCGCTCGGCGATCGAGAGCGCCCGCGATCTCGCGACGTCGGCGGACGAACCGCTCGGGGGGCCCTCGGGTCCGGCGAGCGTCCTCATCGGCTTCGCCCCGCGCCTGCGGCTCTCCGAGCTCCCGACGCCGGTGCGGATCGAGGAGCGCCTCCTCTCCGAGATCGAGGAGGCCGACGAGCGGGGCGAGCTCGCGCGCGAGCCGCTCTGGACCGGCCTCATCGAGCAGTTCCGCGAGGTCTCGCGCACCGGCCCGACGGTCCTCGTCCTCGAGGACCTGCACCGGAGCGACGATCTCTCGCTCGAGGCGATCGAGTACCTCGCCGGCCGTCTCGCCGACCGCCCGTTCTGGATCCTCGCGACGTCCCGGCCGTTCGAGGCGTTGCCGGAGTCCCGGCGCGCGCGCCTCGAGGAGTTCGAGGGCACGGTGCGGGCGCGCCGGACCTACCTGCGGCCGTTCACGAGCGCGGAGGTCGCCGAGTACCTCCACTGGCGCGAGCCGGACCGGGAGTTCTCCACGGAGGAGGTCGCGCGCCGCTACTCGGAGACGGGCGGCAACCCGCTCCTGCTCGAGCAGTTCGACCGCCGCTGGCCGACGCCGCCGTCGGGCGGCCCCGCCCCCGCGGGACCCGAGCCGCTCGGCGACGACGATCAGCGCACGGTCGCGGTCGCCTCCGTCCTGGGGCCCGAGTTCCCGTTCTCGGTCCTGCTGCGCGCGAGCGGGGAGGACGAGGAGCGGCTCGCGGAGTCCGTCGACCGGCTCGTCGGGCGGGGTCTGCTCGTCGAGCGGGCCGGCGAGCTCCTCGCGTTCCCTGACGACGCCGCGCGGGCCGAGGTCTACGGCCAGCTCACCGAGAGCCGGCGCCGCCTCCTCCACCGGCGGGCGGGCGAGGCGCTCGAGGCGTCGGGGAGCGCCGACATCGAGACGATCTACGCCCTCGCGCGGCACTTCGACCTCGGGAAGGTCGACGAGAAGAGCGTCCAGTACAACCGTACCGCGGCCGAGATCGCGGAGCGGGTGTACGCCCACGAGACCGCGCGCCAGCACCTCGAGCGCGCGCTCGAGGGATTCCGTCGCCTGCGGCCCGACGACGCCGACGGCGAGGCCGGCCTCGTCCTCGAGCTCGCACAGGAGATCGACCATCTCGGCGAGTTCCACGAGGCGGAGCGCGTGGTCCGCGAGCACCTCGGCCGCCGCGGCTCCGAGCGGATCAGCCCGCCCGTCCGCGCGATGGCCGAGCTGTACCTCGCCCAGGTCCAGTCCGACCAGGGCGAGTGGCGTGCCGCCGACGAGACGACCGAGAAGGTGCTCCGGAGCGTCGACCTCTCGGCCCACCCGCTCGTCACGCTCGCGCTGCACCGGCTCCGGGGCGAGGCGCTGTACTACCAGGGGCGCTACCCGGAATCGCTCGCCGAGCATGACGAGGAGTTCCGGATCGCGCGGACGAGCGGCAACGAGCGCGCGACCGCGCTCAGCCGGGCCCGCCGGGCCAACGTGCTCGCGATGACCGGGGAGACCGATCGCGCGATGGACGAGACGCGCGAGGCGGCCCGGCTCCTCGAGGAGCTCGGGGACGCGCGCGAGGCGGCGCACGCGCACCTGTTCCTCGGCGTGATGTTCGCGAGCCGGCCCCCGACGCCCGAACGGTTCGAGGCGGCCGAGGCGCAGTTCAACGAGGCGATCCGGCTGGCCGAGAAGGCGCACGACCAGCGCCGGGTGGCCTGGGCGCTCTTCAACTCGGCCGACGTGCTCCGCGAGGCGGGGAAGGTCGAGGAGGCGGTCCGCAAGGTCCACCGGTCGCGCGAGATCCTGGAGCGGCTCGGGGACCGGTTCGGGGTCGTCCAGGCGCTGATCATCCAGGGCAAGATCGGCCTCGACCGGGGCGAGTACGACCGGGCCGAGGCGGACCTGCTGGAAGCGTACCGGCTCGTCCGCGAGCTGAAGGCCCCGGCGGACGAGGTCGACGTGCTGCTACGGCTCGCCCAGCTGTCGTTCGCCCGCGGCGACCACGCGAGCGCGCGGCGCCGGGTCACGGAGCTCGAGCGGCAGAACCTGCGCTCCCTGCGGCCGGACGTCGTGCCCGATCTCGATCGGCTGGTCGCAGCGCTCCGGGTGGCGGGGGACGAGGGCGAGAGCGAGGGCGATGACGACGCCCCGGCCGACTAGGGAGGTCCCGGCGCTCGTCCGACGGGCGCTGCGCGAGGACCGGACCGAGCGGGACCGAACGACGCGCGCGCTCCTCCCGCGCCCGATCGCGGCCGAGGCGACCGTGACGGCCCAGGCGCCGGGCGTGCTGTCCGGGATGGTGGAGCTCCGGGCGATCGCCCGGGCCACCGGCCTGCGGGTCGTGGCGGCCGGTCGCGACGGCCGCCGGGTCCACGCCGGTACGGTCGTCGCCCGGCTCGCGGGCGACGCGCGCACCCTCCTCGCCGTCGAGCGGACGCTCCTCAACTTCCTGATGCACGCGAGCGGGGTCGCGACCGAGACCGCGCGCGCGGTCCGGGCCGCGCACTCCCGGTCCGGGGGGCCCGAGGTCTGGGCGACGCGCAAAACCCTCCCGGGCCTGCGGGACCTCGAGAAGGCGGCGGTGGTCCACGGTGGGGGGCGACCGCACCGGCGCGATCTGTCCGACGCGATCCTGATCAAGAACAACCACCTCGCGCTCGTGCCCCTCGCCGAGGCGGTCCGGCGCGCCCGGGCGGCCGCGCGCCCGAGCGAGCCGGTCGAGGTGGAAGTGCGGACGGTCCGGGCCGCGCTCGCGGCGGCGCGCGCGGGCGCGGACGTGCTGCTCGTCGACAACGCGGGGCCCGCGGGGGCCCGTCGGATCGTCCGGGCCCTGAACGCTGCCGGTCTCCGGCGGGGCCGCCGGATCGAGCTCTCGGGCGGGATCACCCCCGGGCGCGTCGCGCGCTACCGGTCGGTCGGAGCGGAGGTCGTCAGCTTGGGCGCGCTCACGCACTCCGCGCCCGCCCTCCCGTTCCACCTCACGATCCGCGCTCCGGCTCACTTAAAACGCCCCGCCGGCTAGCAACGTCGGGGGACCGCGGCGATGTCGCTGGAAGCGGAGGTCCGGCGCCTGAAGGAGGAGCGGCGGGCCGTCCTCCTGGCCCACAACTACCAGCGCGCCGAGGTCCAGGACGTCGCGGACTACGTCGGCGACTCCCTCTTCCTCTCCCGCAAGGCGATGGAGTCGGACCGACCGGTGATCGTCTTCGCCGGGGTCCGGTTCATGGCCGAGACGGCGAAGATCCTGAACCCGGGCCGGACGGTCCTGCTCCCCGACCTCGCCGCCGGCTGCGCGCTCGCCGACTCGATCACCGCGGAGGAGCTCCGCACGTGGAAGGCGGAGCATCCCGACGCGGTCGTGGTCGCGTACATCAACACCTCGGCCGACGTGAAGGCCGAGGCGGACTACTGCTGCACGAGCTCGAACGCGCTGAAGGTTGTCGAGAACGTTCCGGCCGACCGCGAGATCCTGTTCCTGCCCGACATGTTCCTGGGCGACTATGTCCGCCGGCGGACCGGCCGCAAGATGCACCTGTGGGTCGGCGACTGCCCGGTCCATGCGAAGCTCCGGCCCGAGGGGCTCGACCGCGCGCGCGCCGAGCACCCGGGCGCCCCCGTGATCGCGCACCCCGAGTGCGGCTGCGCGACCCACGCGCTCCCGTACGTCGACCGGGTCCTCTCGACCGACGGGATGGTCCGCTTCGCCGAGGAGACCCGGGCGCCCGAGGTCCTGGTGGCGACCGAGGTCGGGATTCTGCACCGGATGCGCAAGCTCAACCCGACGACCCAGTTCCACCCGATCGATGCGGGGGCGATCTGCCCGTACATGAAGGAGATCAGCCTCGCGGACGTCCGGGACTCGCTCCAGTTCGGCCGCTACGTCATCGACGTGCCGCCCGAGACGGCGGCCCGGGCGCGCCGCTCGCTCGAGCGGATGGTCGCCGCGTAGACCGCGGGGGGCAGCGCTAGACGGGGAGGCCGAGCCCGCGCAGGTCACGCGCGAGGAGCACGTAGGCGTCCGCGAGCAGCCCGAGCGCGCCGAGGAAGACGACGCCGACCGCGAGCCAGCTCGGCTTCTTGGGAAGGTAGAAGTGGGCGCTGAGCGGGTTCAGCCGGGTCGAAAGGAACGAGAGCCCGACCCCGGCCAGCACGAGCCCGAGGAGGCCGGGCGCGAAGACCGTGTACTGCCCGAAATAGAGCCCGACGGCCGCCAGCACGACCACGGCCGGGATCGCGGCGTTCGAGCGCTTCGCCTCCACCTCGGCCGCCCGGTCCGGGCGGCCGGCGGCCGAGCGGCGGTACACGCGGGGATAGGCGGACCCGTCCGACATGCGCGCCGGTTCCGCCGACCGCTACATCTACTTCCGGCTCCAGCGGCAGAAATCCGCGCGGAACCGAACCCTAAATAGTAGGTCCCGCATCGAACGCTCGGTGTCCGAGACGACCCCCCGGCGGCCGGAGGCCGGGAGCCTTCCGCGGGCGGTCCCGCCCGCGGCTCCCCGAGCGCCCCGGCCCCGCTTGCCCGAACCGCCCGCCTACCGGGCCCGGGCCCCGGGCGCCCCGGCGGTCTGCGCCAACTGCTCGGGCACGATCGGGAAGACCACTGCCCCACCCCTCTGCTGGGGGTGCGGGCGCGCCCTCTGCGTGGATTGCTACTGGCGCCACGGGCTGACCCCGTCCGCCCACCGGTGCACGAGCTGCCTCGCCCGCGGATCGATCGACGCGACCGCGATCTCGGGCGGTCGCGCCCCCGCCCCGGCTAGCTCCGTCGGCGGCCGCTAGGCCGCCGCACGACCGGGGTCGATCCCCCACCGGCATTGTCCACGTCCGGACGGAGGGCCCCCGCCCGTCGCGCGAATCCGAGGGCGATCGGGAACGTCGGGTCGTCCGGGGGACCGCCCAGGCCGGTGGCGACGCTGAGTCGCGTACCGGACTCCCGGGCGTGGCGGGCCCAGGTCGAATCCAGTCGCTCGGCCCCGGGACCGACCTCGACCGCCGCCCCGAGCGCATGGGCCCGCTCGATCCAGCCTCGCGGAGCGCGCTCGTCGGCAGCGCCCGCGACGTGCGCGATCAGCCGCACGGGCACCCCGTCAGGGGCCGCGAGATCCGCCGGGTCCGATCCGGCCGTCGGCCGTCCGATCGCGAACTCGGCGCCGTCCGCGGGAAGCCGGCGCGGCGTGGCCGAGGGACCGATCTCGATCGCTCGACGCACGCGGAGCGCGGGGTCGTCGGCCGCGATCAGCCGGGCGACCGTGGCGGGCGGAAGGGACCAGGGCGTGCCGTCGGCCCCGGGGCCGCCGATGACCACCCCGACGTAGGTGAGGCGCCGCCGTCGGGCCTCCCCGACGATCCGGTCGACGTCGGACGGTCCGGCCGACGGCGGCAGGTGGACGTGCAGGTCTCCGACGATCTCCGCGGCGTCGACGAGCGCGGGGAGCGGCCCGCGAGCGGCGGCCTCGATCTCCCCGCGATTCTCTCGGAGCTCGGGGGCGATGTAGGCGAGCTCGAGCGCGGCGTACACGTCCGCCTCGGTCGAGCCGGCGATCCGCTCCTCGCCGCGGAAGACGCCGTACTCGTTCACCTTCAGGCCCCGGTCGCGCGCGATCGTGCGGAGGTGCACGTTGTGGTCCTTCGAGCCGGTGAAGTAGACGAGCGCGGCGCCGAAGGCGGCCGGCTCGACGACCCGCAGGTCGACCTGGAGCCCGTTCGCAAGGATGCAGGTCTCCTTCGTACTCCCGCGCAGCCGGACCTCCTTCACCTCGGGGAGGCGCGAGAACGTGTCGAACACGGCCTCCGGCTCGTCCGAGGTGACCAGGACATCGAGGTCCCCCACGGTCTCACGACGCCGCCGGAAGCTGCCGGCAATCTCGACGCGGTCCGACCGGGAGCGGGCGCGCAGCGCACCGGCGATGCGCTCTGCGACGGGGTACGCGGTTTCGATCGGCATCCGGGCGCCCCCCGGCGGAGCCGCGGCGGCGGCCCGGAGCGCGTCCCGGATCAGCGCGATCTTGCGGGGTCCGAAGCCTTTGACGCGATCGAGCCGGCCCGCGGCGACCGCGTCGGCCAGCTCCGCCGGGCCCTCGATCCCGAGCTCGACCCAGAACCGGCGCGCCGTTTTCGGCCCGAGCCCGGGCAGCCTCAGGATCTCCACCAGCCCGGGCGGGACCTCCTTCTGGAGGCGGTCGTAGTAGGCGATGCGTCCGGTCCGCAGGTACTCGCGGATCTTCTCCGCGATCGCGTCACCGACGCCCGGGATCGTCCCGAGCTCGTCGCGCGCGGCGATCGGCCCGAGGTCCTCGGTCAGGGTCTCGATCGAGCGCGACGCGCGTCGGTAGGCGTCCGGCTTGAACTTCTCCCCGAGGACATCGAGGAGATCGGCGATGTTCCGGAAGATCTCCGCCGCCTCGGCGTTCGAGGGCATCGCCACGACGCGAACCGCCCCCGGCTTATGAACCGGCCGCGCTCAGGGCGCGAGACCGGCGCCGAGATCGATCCAGATCCGTCGGTCCGAGGGAAGGAACCCGAGGCCCTCGTACAGCCGGCGGGCCTCGGCCCGGTCCTCGCGGACGTAGAGCGCCACCCGGGCCCCCGTCCCCTCCGCCGCGTCGACCGCGGCCTGGACCAGCGCGCGGCCCCAGCCGCGGCGACGCGCGTCCGGGTCGACGTAGACTCCGCCCAGGACCCAGACCCGGGGCAGCCGGACCTCCGCGTGGACGGCCCCGACCAGCGCGGACCCCTCGAACGCGCCCCAGATCCGGTCGGCCTCGGGATCGAGGTACGGGTAGGCGGCCACGAGCGGATCGACCTGTCGTCGCGCCCACGCCGCGAGCGCCGCGTGGTCCCGGCGGTCGAGCGGGCGCACGCCCCGGACCGGCGCGGACGGCCCCCGCGCGGGCACCGGGGGCCGCGCCATCTGGAGGGAGGC
>JASHUJ010000185.1 GCA_030040035.1 Thermoplasmata archaeon | reverse complement strand
CCGAAGGCGAACACGTCCGGATGCACGCTCGAGGCCCGAGGATTCACCGAGCATTACGCTGAATTCCAACGCGCAGGGGTCGCGGTGGTCGGCGTGAGCGTCGACTCGGTAGACTCTCAGAAGAGCTTCGTGGACAAGTGCTCGATCCCGTTCCCGCTCGTCGCGGACCGGGACAAGTCGATCGCGCGACAGTACGGCGTATTGGGGCTCCTGGGAGTGGCGAAGCGCGTGACGTTTTTCCTGGACGCGAACGGTCGCGTGAGCGATCGAGTCGAAGGCATGCTACCGGGTCCGCACGTCCGGCGAGCCCTCGACCGGATCCAAGCTCCGTCGTCCTAGATCCGGCGGGACGTCGAGCTCACTCCGCGATCCGCCGCGCGAAACTTTCTATGTAGTGGCGGGCTCGCTCGAGCGTGCCCGCGGCGACGATCCAGTCCGTTGAGCCCATCGAGGTCGCCGCGCCGGCCGGCGAGTCGTCCTCACCCTGGAGTTCGACTGTCATTCTCGTGCGGGTCACCACGACCTCGGGCGCGGTCGGATGGGGCGAGGCGCCAACCACGTTGATGACCCACCCGGTTCGCGAGAGCGTTCGGGAGGTCGCCCGCTTCTACGACGGCCAGCCGCTCACGGATCACGGCGCCTGCCTTCGCCGGTTCGAGGTCTATTCGTTCTATCGTTCCCGTTCGATGGAGGCGACCAGCGCGCTCTCCGCCGTGGACATCGCCTGCCACGATCTCCTCGCTCGCGAGCAGGGAGTCCCCGTTGCTGCCCTGCTCGGTGGGGCGATCCGCTCCCGAGTTCGTGCCTACTCGAACGGATGGTACTCGGACTGTATCGAGCCGGACGAATTCGCGAAGAAGGCGAAGGCGAAGGTGCACGAGGGGTTCCGCGCGCTGAAATTCGATCCGTTCGGCGACGCGTACCGCTCCCTGAGCGACGCCGCCCTCGCTGCCGCGGTGGCCCGCGTCCGAGCCGTGCGGGCCGCCGTGGGCGACGCGGTCGACCTGCTGATCGAGTACCACGGACGCTTCCTTCCGGAGGCGGCCGTCCGCGCCGGGCAAGCGCTGGACGAGTTCCATCCCCGGTTCATGGAGGAACCGGTGCTCCCGGAGCTGTGCGACGCGCTCGCCGAGTTCCGCCGAAGGGTGCGGACGCCGGTCGCCCTCGGGGAACGACTGCTCACGCCGGCCGACTTCGAGAGCTTCCTCGCGCGGGGACTGGTCGACATTTTGCAACCCGATATCACCAACTCGGGCGGCTTCACCTACGGCCGCGAGATCGCGCAGATCGCCGCGGCTCGAGGCGCGCCCGTGGCCTACCACAACGCCTTCGGGCCCATTCAGACGGCCGCCACGCTCCAGATGGACGCGGTCCTTCCGACCTTCTTCCTCCAGGAGAGTTTCGAGGCGAACTGGCCCGAGTGGAAGCGTGCGCTCGTTCGCGGATACTCGGTCGACCACGGGGAGTTCCGGATCCCGTCGGGCCCGGGACTGGGGATCGAGGTCGACGAACGGGCGGTGGAGCGGTACCGCTCGGAGTCCATGGAACCGATCGGCCCGGAACCCCCGTGGGTGATCGCCGGGACCTGGGCCCGCCGAGGTGCGCCGGCCTCGCTCGCCAAACCGCGTGCGACCTCTCGCCGAAAGCCCGCGACCAAGCGGTAGCGACCCCGGGGCGGTCGGCCGGACAGCCGCCGGAGAGGATTGAACTCCCGACCTGCTGATTACAAATCAGCCGCTCTACCGCTGAGCTACGGCGGCATCGGGCGTACGTGCACCCCACCTCGATAATAGACCTGCGCCCGAACGGTCGTGGGATCGGCCGTGACGTCGGATCGAGCCGAAACCCGCGACCGAACGCCCGAGCCTCGGGCTCCCGTCGCCGGCGAGCGGAGCGACCGTTCCCCGACCGAGTCGGGCGGTGAGCTGGGTCCCCGGGCCTCGGACGCGAATCCGCCACAACGCACAAAAATGTGAGGTGAGTGGGCAATCCGGAAATGCCCGTCCTCACGGAAGCGATGATCTCGCTGGTCCGATCGCAGCGACTCGGGTACGTCGCCTCGATCTCCCCGGATGGCCATCCCAAGGTCTCCCCGAAAGGGTCGCTGACCGTTTGGGATGCCGATCACCTGGTGTTCGCCGATATCGAGTCGCCCAACACCGTCCGCAATCTGAGCTCGAATCCGGCGACGGAGATCAATGTGGTCGATCCGTTCGTTCGCAAGGGCTTCCGGTTCACCGGGAAGGCCACGGTGCTCCACGGGGGGGAACTGTACTTCAAGGTCCTCGACCACTACAAGAAGGAAGGAGCGGACATCCGGCGGATCCGCTCGATCGTGATGGTCGAAGTCACCCAGGCGCTGCCGCTCGTGTCCCCGGCCTACTCCCAGGGATTCTCGGACGCGGAGGTTCGCCGTCTCTGGGAGGAGTTCTACAACCGGCCGGAGAAGAAGACCGTGCTCGACCTGACGCCGCCGTCCGACTTCTAGTTCCCGGCCGGAACGTGTCGAGTCTCCTGGGAACGAGCGCTCCGCTGTTCTCGGACCTCGTCGCGCTGTTCGAGATCGCGGCCGGGGGCGCCCTCCTGGTCGGGATGCTGCTCGTGCGCGCCGGCCACGTGCGCCTGCACGCGTACCTCCAGAGTTCCATCGTCTTCGTCAATCTCCCGGTCGTGCTGATCTGGATGGTGCCGTCGTACCTCCAGTACGTCGTTCCGGGATTGCCCGGCCAGCTCGGGCAGGCGGCCTATTGGGTCCCGAGCCTGATGCTCGTTCTCGGGGCCGCCGCCGAGGCGCTCGGAGTGTACGTCATCCTCGTGGCGGGCACGAACTGGATCCCGGAACGCTTCCGTTTTCGACGCTACAAGCTCTGGATGCGGACGGTCCTCGTTCTCTGGTGGGCGGTCCTACTCGTCGGGCTCTTGACGTACTACGTCTGGTACGTCTCTCCGACCGGTTCGCTCTGACCGTCCCGGGCCCCAACCGCCGCCGTGCCCTGCGCGAACTCTCGCGGTGGGTCGTCGCGCGTGGCGCGCCGGTCGGGCGGCGGGGGCGAGGTTACTTACTGGGCCGGCGCATGACCCGGCGAATGGCTCAGCAGCTCGAAGCTCGCCGGGTGGTTCGCTCGCCGCGTGGGCCGGCGATCTCGTGTCAGGCCTGGCCGCAGGAGGCGGCCCTGCGGCTCCTCATGAACAATCTCGACCCCGAGGTTGCCCGGGACCCGGAGCATCTGATCGTCTACGGCGGTCGAGGCAAGGCCGCCCGGGACTGGGGGGCGTTCGATCGGATCGTGGAGACACTGCGGTCCCTCGGCTCCGCGGAAACGCTGCTCGTCCAATCCGGAAAGCCGGTCGGAGTGTTTCCGACCCACCCGGACGCCCCGCGGATCCTGATCGCGAACGCCCTGCTCGTACCGAAGTGGGCGACGGACGAGATCTTCTGGGACCTCGAGAGCCGCGGCCTGACGATGTACGGCCAGATGACCGCCGGCAGCTGGATCTACATCGGCACCCAGGGCATCTTGCAGGGCACCTACGAGACCCTGGCCGCGCTGGCGCGCATCGAGTTCCACGCTCCCGACCTCAAGGGCCGGTGGCTCCTCTCCTCGGGGCTGGGCGAGATGGGCGGCGCCCAGCCGCTCGCGACGACGCTGCTCGGCGGGTCGGCACTCCTCGTCGATGTCGATCCGCGCGCCCTCGAGCGGCGCCTCGAAAAGCGCTACTTGGACGTCGAAGCGAAGTCGCTCGACGAGGCGATCCGGAGGGTGGAGGAATCGATCGCGAGCGGCCGCCCGCTCTCCGTCGGGCTGCGCGCGAACGCCGCGGATGTCTATCCGGAGATCGTGGCCCGGGGGCTGCGGCCCGACATCGTGAGCGACCAGACCGCCGCCCACGACCTACGGGTCGGCTACATCCCGCAAGGGATGACGGTCGAAGAGGCCGCGGCCGCCCGATCGGCGAACCTTCCGGGATACCTGGAGCGGGCCCGCGCCTCGCTCGCGGTCGAGGCCCGCGCGATCCTCGAGCTCCAGCGGCGCGGATCCGTCGCGTTCGATTACGGGAACAACTTCCGAACCCAGGCCCGCGACGCCGGCGTCGTCAACGCGTTCGAGATCGCGGGCTACGTGCCGCACTACATCCGACCGCTCTTCGCCGTCGGCAGCGGGCCCTTCCGCTGGCTCGCGCTCAGCGGCGCGCCGGACGACATCCGTCGGATCGATCGGTTGATCCTCTCGGAGTTCGCCGAGAACGAGCACCTCTGCCGCTGGATCCGGCTCGCCGGGGAGCGGGTCCAGTTCCAGGGCCTGCCGGCACGGATCTGCTACATGGGCTACGGCGAACGGGAACGGTTCGGCCACCTCGTGAACGCGCTCGTCCACGACGGCGAGGTCGCCGCCCCGATCGCGATCGGTCGCGACCACCACGACACGGGCAGCGTCGCGAGCCCGTACCGGGAGACGGAGGCGATGCGGGACGGTTCCGATGCGATCGCCGATTGGCCGATCCTCAACGCGCTCCTCAACGTGGCGAGCGGCGCAACCTGGGTCTCGGTCCACCACGGCGGCGGGACGGGGATCGGCAACTCGATCCACGCCGGCCTCGTGATCGTGGCCGACGGCTCCGAGGACGCCGACCGGCGGATCGCCCGCGTCCTCCACAACGATCCGGGGCTCGGGGTGGCGCGCCACGCAGACGCGGGCTACGCGGAGTCGATCCGCATCGCCGAATCGGCCCGATTCCGAGTACCGGGCCTTGACCGCCGGCCGTAACGGCGTCGTCCGCTCCTCGGGAGACGACCGGCCGTCGCTCGAACGCCGGACCGTGCGAGGTCGTCGCATGGGGTCCAACCCTCCCCGCAGGGGTCGAGGCAGTCCCTTATCTCGGAGACGACCGCATCGATCGTTCGGACGGAGCGGGCTCCGTCAGGAAGGAAAGAGAGAGGAACCATGGTCGAAAAGAGCGGAATGAAAGTCTGGATCGCGGCGGGGGTCGCGCTCCTGATGGCGGTAGCGATCGTACCGGCGCTGTCCGGCGCCGGTCACGCCGCTCCGATCACCACGGCCGCGACCTCCCCGTCGGACCAGTGGAGCTACGGGGGCCAGGGATGGTCCAACGGGTCGCTCCAGTTCGGGAATTCGACAGTGAATTGGACCGGGGTCTTTGGCTGGACCGTGACCTTCACGGTCACGAACACGTCGGCCGGAGTGTGGATGATCGAGGAGCAGCGGACGGTCGGTGCGACCTTCACGCTCACCCTCCAGACTCCCGAGCGGACCGCGGTCTACTACTACCACGCCCAGGAGGTCGACACGGCCTTCGCGAACGTCACGAACGACTCCACGGTGTACGTGAACGGCGCGGCGGTCCCGGCGATCGGGATCCTGAACGCCTCGGCGACCGTCAACTCCCTCGTCGAGGAATCGGCGGTAGGGACGTTCAACGGGCACACTCGGAGCGCGTACCTCAACGTGACCGGCACCGCGCACGCGGACGTCTCGTTCAGCCCGTCGCTCGGGCTGATCCCGCTGAACCTTACCGGCGTGGACCAGTGGAACTCGACGTCGACCGCCACCTCGGCGGCGGCGTGGTCCATCGACTGGGCCTGGTCGGACCAGGGATTCAACGGCACCGTGCGCTCGGGCTCCGGCTCGGCGAACGGTAGCCTGAGCGGGACCTCGACGGTCTCGGTCAGCGGGATGAAGGTCCCGGTGAACCACGTCTGGACCGACGGGAAGACCCGGGTCGGGATCGTCCTGATCGTCCAGGGACCGTTCGACTGCTACGACGGGTTCATCCTGGTACCGCACGCGTTCGACTTCTTCGGCGGGGCGCCGCAGGGCTTCAACTCCCTGTCGTTCGCGAGCTCGTCGATCTCGTCGGAGGACCTCTACGTGAGCGCGGGCCCCGGTGGGCACGCGGTCACGGCGGCGAGCCAGACGTTCGGGTCGAGCGACTCGGTCGTCACGGCGCAGCCGGAGTCCGGCGTGTCGCCCGCGGCGTCGAACGCCGCGGCCCCCGGCACGACGGTGATGGGCGAGCCGATCTCGAGCTCCCAGGCGGCGGCGATCAACCGCGACCTGACGAACTCGGGAGCCGCGAGCTCCCCCGCGTCCGGCACCATGTCGAGCGGGCTCCTGGTCGTCGGGGTCGCGATCGCCGTCATCGCGGTGATCGTCGGCACGGTCGGCGTGGTCGAATGGCGCTCCTACGCCCGACGCCGGTCGAAGGGCGGCCTCGTCGGGGGCTACGGGGAGAGCTGGCCGAATGGCGTCCCCCCCGCCGCGGCCAACTCGCCCGGTGCCACCGCGCCCCCCGCGACCCCGAGCGGTCCGGGATCCGCGCAGGACCCGAACGCGCCGCGCTAGGTCGGTACCGAGCGTCCGCGGTGGGTCCCACCGGGACCCACCCAACCTCTTCCCCTATCTTCTCCGATCCCAGCCAGCGAGTCGCCTACCGCGGGTTCCGGGCGAGCCGCGGAGCGGCGGCGTCCAGGATCTCGCGGTCGGTCGCGAACGGGAGACGCGCGCGCGCCGCCTCGGGATCGACCCAGTCATACCGGTCGAAGATCGGCTCGGTCCGAACGGTCGGCTCGGTCGTCTGGGCGAGAAAGTAGACCGTCGATTTGAACACGTTGTGGCCCTTCTTCGGATTGTAGAAGCGGTACGACACCTGCCCGACCTCCTCGCCGAGGCGCAGGCGCGTGAGGCCGGTCTCCTCCCGGACCTCCCGCAGGGCCGCGGCCGCGAGGGACTCCCCGGGATCCACGTGGCCCTTCGGGAGGCACCAGCGGTCCTCGGCGAGCTCGTGCAGCAGCAACAGCCGACCGTCGGACTCCCGGACGATGATCGCACCCGCCGCGAGCTCGGGTACGATCGGCGCGTCCGGTCGGTACGGCTCGGAACGGTGGCTCACGGAGCCGAGCACGCTGCGCGCGGTTATCAAGCCCCCGGGCCGGGACGCGCGGACCTGCGGCGGGACTTTATGCGGCGGGCCTTCTCGTCCCGTTCGGATGGTTCTCCCGGACGACGAGTGCCACGACCTTGCCATGCTCCTCCGGCAGAAGGCCGCGAAGAACGGCGGGAAGATCGCCCTGCGGTTCGAGGGGCGGGAGCTCACGTACGAGGAGCT
>JASHUJ010000184.1 GCA_030040035.1 Thermoplasmata archaeon | reverse complement strand
GACCCCGAACACGACCGCCACGCTGATGATGGTCGTGATCAGCTCGACGCTTCGGTGCATGCCGACGCTGACGTTCAGTCCGGCCTGTTTCAACTTGTCCGCAAGGATGTCGTTCGGCTCGCCCTGATCGATGCGCTCGCCCAAGACCCGGTAGCAGAAGTGGCGGTATCGGGAGACGACGACTTCTTCGGTGGACTTGTTCGGCGGCGCCGGTACGGCGGGGGAGGCCCCTTCGGAGGACTCCCGGTTCGCGTCTGCAGATGGGAACATGAACTACTTCGCGTTCGCCGCGCGCTGCTCGAGGTCCTTCACCGCCCCGGCGGGATCGATGTAATAGGTGCCGATCGCGCGGCTCACGTCCTTGAAATAGGTCATATTCAGACGGCTCATGAGTTCTAGATACGTTGCCTTCCGGCGCATTTCTTGCTCGAGGGCATCGATGCTCTTTCCGCTGATCTCGGAGATATGCTCGAACACGAAGCTACGGCCCATGTACGTGAAGAGATCGGACTCGGGATCCCAGCGGAATGACTCGTTCGTCAACAGTTCGTTCGTGCGTGCGTCGATCTCGAGGATTTCGGTCACGTTCGTGACGCGCCGCACTCGGGTATTATTGATGACGATCTGAGCGGGGAACGCGACCGCATCCAGTGCCTGAAAGAGTACCCGGGGGATGTTCATCGGTTCGTTCTCGACCCGGTGAAGGAGTTCCCCGATCGTCCCGGCGTGGATGGTCGACATAGAGGCGTGGCCGACCGAAATGGCCTGGAACAGCGTGAAGGCTTCCGTGCCTCGGACCTCCCCCACCACGACGTACTCGGGTCGTTGCCGAAGGGCGGTTACAAGGAGGTCGAACAGCGTCACGGACCCTGACGTCTTCGAGTGGGATTGACTCGTGATGCCCGAGACCCCCGAGGCGCCACCGCCCGAGACTCCCGAGGCGCCGTACCCCGTCCGCGCGACCGACTGGATCCAGTTCTCGTGGTCGATCTGAATCTCCGGTGTGTCTTCGATCGAGACGATCTTGTCCTCGGGACGAATGAACATGCAGATCGCGTTAAGGAACGTGGTCTTACCGGCGGCCGTGCCCCCCGAAATCAGTATGGATCGATGGTTCTCGACGAGTGTCCAAAAGTACGCCAGGACCAGGGCCGACACCGAGCCGAAGCGTAGAAGGTCGATCGGAGAGACGGGGTCGTGCGAGAACTTTCGGATGCTGAACGTGGATCCTTTCCGAGTTACCTCCGTTCCGAGCGTGAGGTTGATCCGGCTCCCGTCGGAAAGGGTCGCGTCGAGAATCGGTTGATAGATCGAGATGTGCTTTCCGGAGATTTGCGCAAGCCGGAAAATGTACTTGTTCAGTTCGATCTCTCCGGAGTACGTCACGTTCGTTCGCATCGAGCCGCAGACCCGGTGAAAGACGAACAGCGGGGTGCTCGGACCGAGACAGCTGATATCCTCAAGGAACGGGTCTCGCAGCAGTGCATCGATCCGGCCCAACCCGAGAAACTCCCGTAGCACGTAGTAGAGGATGATGGGTTGTCGGCGAGCCGGGATCTGGATGTCGTAGAGATCGAGCACGTTGAGGAACTGCTTCTTCACGTACTCTCGAAGCACGGGGGACTCGTCGAGTGCCACCCCTTCGACGACCGGGACTTCTTCCCGTCCCATCAGCGTCTCCATCTTCTGGCGGATCTCGGCGAGCCGGCTCACCTCCTCCGAGGAAAGGCTGGGCTCGATCACCTTGTACTGGAGCTCGGCGTCGGTCGGGTCGAAGTAGATGCGTACGAAGGCGTACGGAGGGTTCACCGGATATGTGACGCTGAGCTTGCGTCGGTCGGCGATTAGTTTTTGACGGATGTAGCCGAGCTCGCCCTGGATGAGGATCTTCTCGGACACCGGCGCCCGCCGAATCAGTCGGTTCTCGAGCTGGGCGGCCTCCCGCAGTAGCGTCGCCCGGTCCTTTGGCTTGACCTCGGCCAGGTTCACCCGGGGGACCGGACGGTCGGGCGCGGTCGCGGGCGAGCTGGAGTTGGACGCCATCGACCGCCGGAGCCGCCTCCGGACGATTAATCGCTTGTACGGGGTTTACGTAGATTCCGGTGGCCTGCGTCGCGCTTCTGAGGCGCAATAGCTAGCATAGGAAATCGAGAGCGATAGAGAATACGACGATTTACGGCTTCTATTTCGAGGGCGGATATCAAACTCGACTCCCTTGGACGGGTCGCCAAGAGCTCCGGATCGGAGCACACGGCAGAAACCAACCAACGAAGGGGGAAAGAGAACGAGATGAACGCTAAGAGTGAGAGAATGCGCCAGAAGCGCCAGGGGTACCGCCTGCACCAGGCGCGCCTCCGCGGCGAGAAGAAGGGAGTGTCGCCCATCGTGGCCACGCTCATCCTGATCCTCATCGCGGTCGCCGCCGCGGCCTTCCTGTACCTTTGGCTTGTTGTCTGGCAGGGAAACATCACGGGAGGCATCGGGCAGCCCAAGGCCCAGTCCACCCTGTCGATCGGTGGCAGCACGTCCGTCTATCCGTTTAGCTCGGAGGCAGCCTCGTGGTTCGAGGCGAACCAGTCGGACGTCGTGATCAGTGACAACCAGGGCGGAACGGGCGCGGGCATGCTCGCGGTCTGTGCGGGCTCGGTCGACATCGGGGCTGCGTCCTCGCTGGAGACAGCCTCTGGACTCATCGCGAGCGATGGGTGTTCCTCGTCCGACCTGAGCACCATCCAGGTCACCACAGTCGCGTACGACGCGGTTGATGTAGTTGTGCCGGTCGCGAACGACCACGGCCTGGTCAGCATCAGTTACGACACGCTGACCATGGTCTACGACCACGCGAGCACGACTGCTCCGACGCTCAACGCGGCCTCCATCAACCAGCAGCCGATCGCCACGACGCCGGTTCTCGACGTGAGCCCGTACACCCAGACCTCGACCACCTACACTGCGCTGGAATGGAATGAGATTCCGGCGGCGGTGTTGGGAGCCACGGTCGCGGGATGCGCGGTCACCACCGAGGCCCTCTCGACAGTGGCCGCTGATCCGGGAGTCGTCAACGCGCTCGCCACCGGCTGCGGCAACGGCGCTATCTACACTCCGGCAGCGGACGCGAGCTCGTGCGGCTTCACGATCTGCGCAGGACCCTTCACAACCGTCGGAACGGTCGCGAGCACCGACACCATCGTGCCGGTTGAGCGCCTTGACGCCAGCGGAACTACCCAGACGTTCGAGGCGCG
>JASHUJ010000183.1 GCA_030040035.1 Thermoplasmata archaeon | reverse complement strand
CGCGGCCGCGCGCGCAAACGCTAAGCGGGCCACCCCGCTCGGCGCGCCGTGGCCGCCTCGGAAGTCGTCGGCGCGCCGCGTTCCACGGGTCGGTCGCTGCCGGCGTGGATCTCGGTGCGCCCGCCCCACGGCCCGGCGTACCCCGAGGTCCGGGATCTCCTCCAGGGCCTCGGCCTCGAAACGGTCTGCCGCGAGGCCCGCTGCCCGAACCTTCCCGAGTGCTGGTCGGCCGGCACCGCGACCCTGATGCTCCTCGGGACCAACTGCACGCGTCGGTGCGGGTTCTGCGCCGTGACGACCCACTGGCCGCGGGGCGTCGTCGACCGGACCGAACCGGAACGGGTCGCCCGGGCCGTCGCGGCCTGGGGGCTGCGGTACGTCGTGCTGACCCAGGTCTGCCGGGACGATCTCCCCGACGGCGGCGCCGCTCTGCTCGCGGAGACCGTCGCGCGCCTGCGCGCCGCGGCGCCCTCGACCCTCGTCGAGCTGTTGATCGGCGATCTCGGCGGGTCGCCGCAGGCGCTGGAGGCGCTCTGGGCCGCGCCGCCGGACGTCCTCGCCCATAATCTCGAGACCGTGCGCTCGATCTCGCCCCGCGTGCGCGACCCGCGGGCCGGCTACGACCAGTCGCTCGGCGTCCTCGCCGCCGCGCGTCGCTCCGGGCCCCCCGGCCTCGTCACCAAGAGCTCGATCATGCTCGGTCTCGGAGAGACCGAGTCGGAGCTGGCGGACGCCTTCCGGGACCTTCGGGCGGCGGGCGTCGATCTCCTGACCCTCGGCCAGTACCTGCGACCCGGTCCGCGGCATGTGCCCGTCGACCGGTACGTCCCGCCCGAGGAGTTCGGGGCGCTCCGCCATCAGGCGCTGCGCGCCGGCTTCGCCGGCGTCGAGGCGGGACCGCTCGTGCGGAGCTCCTACCACGCGGAAGAGCTCTATCGCGGGGCGCGCGTCGCGCGGGAGGCCTAGGCGACCGATGGCGAAGAAGGTCCGGCGCAAGCCCGCCGAGGATGACGCGCCCAAGTTCGAGTTCCCCGTCTTCGACGAGGTCGGGTTCGTGACGAAGGAGTTCGAGCTCACCGCCGGGCTGCTGCTCGCGAGCCTCTTCGCGATCCTCCTGGGCCTGTTCGGCTGGGCGATGACCGCCGACGGGATCAACGGGTTCATCCCGTTCTTCCTCGGGCTCGTCGTGATCGCCCTGAGCCCCTACGCGATCCGCCGGCTCCGCCACCGGGCCTCGCTGTTCACGAAGGGCGACTGGGCGGGGCTGCTCGCGCTCGAGTTCTTCGGCTGGCTCGCCCTCTGGTTCGTCCTGACGAACGTCTCCCCGATGCTCTAGGTCCCGGACGGCCCGTTCGGGGGCGACCCGGCCCACGGGAGGCGTTTCCCGAGGAGGGCGTCGAGCGCGACGCCGAGGCCCACCGAATCCGGGACGTCCGCGAGCGGAAGGATCGTCGCGCGGGTCGGGTCCGACGGCGTGAGGTCCTTCCCCAGGGAGAGCCGGGGGAACGCGGCCCGGAGGACGGCTTCCGCGCCCCGATCCGCCCGGCGGGACTCCACGCCGAGGCTGCCGTCCTCGCGCACATACGGCCCCTGGAGGGCGGGGGCGCCGGGGGCGGTCCACTTCGCGAGGAACTGCCCGACCCGGTCGATCCCGGGGGGCGGACCATCCTGGATCCGCACCGCCGAACGGGAGGGATGCGAGAGCTCGAACGCGAGGACGAGCCGTTCCGGGTCGGTCGCGACGGCCCAGCCCAGCGGGGCGAGGTCGGAGCGGGCGAGCTCGTCCGCGATGGCGCGACCCGCCTTCCGCAACTGGGGGTAGAGCGTGTCGTCGACGAGGTCCGGGCGCGGAAGCAGGACGACCGTGACATGGGTTCCGCGGTCCCGGAGCTGCCCCAGCGCCGACTCCCGAGAGAGCGACCGGCTCTTCGGCCGGTCGAACCAGGCCTCCGAGGGCGCGGCGAGGTAGGTGCTGGCCGCGAGGATGAGCGTCCCGAGGTTGCGGCGCGACAGGGCGCTCGCGACGTTGCGGTTCGGATCGACGGGGTCCGCGAGGATGAGCGCCACGTGCTCGGGCAGGCGGGGCGGTTCGTGGCCGGGCTCCGCCAGGTGGACGGGGATCCGCCACCGGCGCGCCTCCTCGAGGAGCCGCCGGAGCGACCCGAACCGCACGATGAGCAGTTCGACCAGGTAGCCCGAGAAGCCCTCGGTCCTCGCCTCGGACCCGTAGACGCCGATCGCCCGGAAGAACTGCTTCGCGAGGCGCACTTGGGCCACGGTCTCGGGAGTCTCCCGCTCGGCGAGGTAGGCCTGGTGGTAGGGAGTCCGATCGACGGCGGAGAGCGGGGCGCTCGGGTCCGAGACCGCGTAGCCGGGCACGGCGTCGACCTGGAACCCCTCGAACTTCCCGCGCAGGTACGGATGCTCCGCGTAGCGGGTCTCGGGCTCCGACAGGACGGCCCGGCCGAGCGCCAGGCCCTCCTCGCGCAGCCGATCGCGGGAAAGGTCGGGCGGGAAGAGCAGGAAGAGATCGATGTCGAGTCGGTCCGTCAGGAACGTCCCGCGCGCGGCGCTCCCGGCGACGAGCGCGCGGACCAGGGGGCTCGAGCGGGCGCGGGCCGCCGCCCCGATGCGCTGGACCAGCTCGTCGCGGACGTGGGCGACGCGCTCGAGGAACTCGGGCGTCGGACGGATCCGGGCCGAGACCGCGGCCTCGACCCGGTCGGCCTCCGCTGCGGCCCGCGGGCCCGGCGTCGGGGCGGACATGGGGCGGGCAGTGGGGACCGGGCCTGATGAAACTTCGCGTGGAGCGCGCGCCCCGGGGCGGTGCTTATCGTGCGACGCCGCCTAGTACCTTGGGGTGCCATGTCCGCGATCGCCGGTCACCCGGCCACGCTCTACCAGCCGCTCGACGCGGAGAAGGTCCGCTGCACGGCGTGCGCGCGCTACTGCACGATCCCGGCGGGATCGCACGGATTCTGCTTCGTCCGCAAGAACGTCGGCGGCCGGCTCGTGCTCCTGAGCTACGGGCGGGCCTCCGCGGTCCAGGTGGATCCGGTGGAGAAGAAGCCGCTCTCCCATTTCCATCCGGGGACCCGCGTCTACTCGATCGGGACGGTCGGATGCAACTGGCGCTGCCAGTACTGCCAGAACGCGGAGATCTCGCAAGAACGCGAGGTCGTCGGCCGGCCGCTGCCCCCGAAGGCCGCGGTCCAGGGCGCCCGGCGGTACGGGTGCCAGGGGGTCACGTTCACCTACAACGAGCCCACGATCTTCGCCGAGTACGCCCTCGACGTGATCGCGGAGGCCCACGCCGCCGGGCTGTTCGCGAACTTCGTCACGAACGGCTACATGACGCCCGAGGCCGTCGAGGCGCTCGGACCGCACCTCGATGCGGTCAGCGTCGACTTCAAGGGGAGCGGCGAGGCGGGATTCCTCCGCAAGTACATCGCGGCGAAAGGTCCGGAGCCGATCTACGACTCGATGGTCGGCTTGAAGCGTCGGGGCGTCCACGTCGAGGTCACCGACCTCATCGTCCCCCGGGTGGGCGAGTCCGATGCGGCGACCCGGACGCTCGCACGGTTCGTGCACGACGAGCTCGGACCCGATACCCCGTTCCACCTGCTCAAGTTCCACCCGGACTACCACATGATGGACGTACCCGAGACCCCGGTCGCGACGCTCGAGCGCCTGCACGCGGTGGCGAAGTCGGAGGGGCTCGACTACGTCTACCTCGGGAACGTCTGGGGCCACCCGCTCGAGCACACGTACTGCCCGAAGTGCGGGTCGATCGCCGTCGAGCGCTACGGGTTCACGATCCGCGCCTGGAACCTCGGCCCGGGGAACCGCTGCGCGGTCTGCGGCCACCTCGTGCCGATCGTCGGCGCCCTGGCCGCGAGCTACCTGCCGACGTTCGCGACGCCGGTCGGTTGACCCCGCCCGCCCGTCGCGCCGATCCCCGCGTCGCGAGGAAGCGCGCTTCGAGCACCAGGTGCAGCGGCACTTCGCGCATGTACGGTCCCTGCGGGCTCTTGCGCACCGCCTCCGGTAGCGGCGAGGGCTCCTCGATCCGCGAGATCGCGAACCCGGCGTCCCGCAGGAGACGGGAGTACGTCGTCAGCGTTCGGTGGTACGACGTCGTCCAACCGGTCCCGCGACCCGAGAGGTCCCAGGGGACCTCGACCGCGCGCTCGTCCCGGTAGAGCCGAACCTTCCGCCACACGAGGTCGTGCCAGTACCCGTCGGTCTCCCGGACCCGCTCGACCACCCAGCCCGATCGCTCGTCGAGGTCGTAGCACGGGTGGGACATCGAGAGCACCAACCGGCCGTCGGGGCGGAGCACGCGAGCGACCTCCCGCAACGTGGTCGCGGCGTCCCGGATGTCCTGGATCGCCATGTTGGCGACGACCAGATCGAAGCTCGCGTCCTCGAGCCCGATCAGACGGGTTGCGTCGACCCGCCGGAAGACCGCGCCGGTCGGGTGCGCGCGCTCCCGCCGCCGGGCAAGGGCGAGGTTCGGGGCCGAGCGGTCGACGCCGACCGAGCGGACCGCTCCGCGCCGGGCGAACCGCCGCGTGAGATATCCGTTACCGCAACCGAGATCGAGCACGGCCCGGCCCCGGACCGGGCCCACGACCCGCAGGAGCGTCGGGTCGATGATCGCCCGATGCCAGAGGTCGCCGTCTTCCCCCATGCGGAGGTCACGCCACGCGGCCATCGCGTCCCACCCGCGGAGCTCCATCGCGAGGATTCCCGACACGCAGACTGCTTTGGAGTTTCCGCTCGGGTGCGAGTCGGTCGCTGACCCGCTCGAGAGCGCCCGCCGCCTCCGTCGGAGCCCGGCCCGAGGGTCGACCTACTCGTTCCGGGGGGCCCGCATGCCCCAGGCGAAGAACGCGACCAGCGCGATCACGATCCCCACCGTCGTGGCGAGCGTTCCCGGGGCGAGGGCGGAGTTGCCGGCGTAGTACGACATCTCCCAAACGGCCCCGACGGCCGCCGCGATCGCGACGAGCCCGAAGACGGCGAACGGACCGACTCCTCCTCCGGAGGGGGCGACGGGGACCTCGTCCGTCATGAGCTCCCCACCCAGAGGACCCCCCAGAGCCCCATCACCAGGCCAGTCTGGATCCCCACCCCCGGTCCCGAAGCGCCGTCCGGATCGTAGGAGTACGCGACCGGAGTCGTTAGCCCGTACAGGTAGGTGCCCGGGGTCAGCAGCGCACCGGTCGCCACCGTGCGGCCAATGACGAGCGGAGCGACCGTCCCGGGCACCGGCACCAGGCCCCGGGAGGGGTCGATCCTCCAGAGCCCGAACGGGTAGGGGAGCGTGTAGTTGTGGGCGATGACGTACTGCTGCTGCCCGTCGGCGGAGTTCGTCGTGACGTTGACCAGGTAGCTGCCGATCCCGATCGAGGCGAGCGGGACCGACCAGTCGAAGGAGACCGGCCCGCCCATAGCGGGGACCGAGGCGTCGAGCGTCGGGCCGGGGACCGAGGCGTTGAACAGCCCCTCGGGGTTGCCGACGAGCGACGCCGAGGCGGCGGTGAGCACCGGCGGGTTGTAGATGTCCCCGCCCCCACCGTTCGACTGGAACGCGGCGAGCGACGCTCCGGCGTCCGCCGCGGTCGGCAGGACGATGAGCGCCGAGACATCCTGTCCGAACCAGGGGCCGTTGTACTCCCCGTCGGGCGCCCCGTAGACCCCGGGCTGGCTCGGCGCCGTGAACTGGGCGTACGACGGGGTCCCGGGCACGGCCTGGACGTCGACGACCGCCTGGTCCCGGAACGGGACCAGCAGCGACTCGGTCGCCCCCGAGGCGCTGAGGTTCACCTGCACCGTCGCCCCGGCGTCGACGACGAGCGCGTTGTCGAACGTCCCGTTGATCGCCCCGGACTCGTTCGCGGTCCAGAAATACTGGACGCCGTGGAGCGCGATGTACTCGGAGACGGCGGGATCCGATCCGCCCGTGATCGAGTTGCCGACCGCGAAGGCGCCCGGAGTCGAGGCGACGAGGACGCCCGTCAGGAGGACGGCCACGGTCGTGACCCACGCCGCCTCGATCCGCTCGCGCTGGGGACGCGTCGCCCGCCGTTGGAACGGCACGTCGGCGATCGGTACGCGACGTCGCGTCGGGGCCGTCGACTGGGCGGCCCGGCGGACCGCCTCATCGAACGAGAGTCCGGCGGCGCTAAAGAGCGAGCCCCGGAACACCGTGAGCGCTCCGTTCGCGACGAAGAACAACTGGCCGACGAGGAGGACGATGATCCCGGCGAAGAGGACGATCTGATAGAGCGTGATCTCGGGGATCGCGGGAAGGATGAACTCGCGGCGCAGCACGCCGAGGGATCCCAGCTCCTCGAACGAGAGGACGAGCACGACGCCCCCGACCGCAGTGAAGAGGAAGTGCGCCCGCGCGAGGACCCAGGAGAACCACTGCCGCCCCGTGAGGATCGGAAAGATCGCGTACAGGAGGGCGTAGCCGCCGGAGGCGATCGCGAGGACCGTCATCGCGTGGAAGTGGCCGAGGACGAAGAGGCTGTTGTGGACGTCCACGTCCCACGGCACGGTGGCGAGCGCGGGGCCCGAGAGACCGCCCAAGATCGCGCCCCCGAAGCTGAGCAGGGCGAAGAGCGCGACCGCGTTCCACTCCCACTGGGAGCGCGGGACGCCCTTGACCGTCATCCAGACCGAGAAGAACGTGATCGCCGACGGGATGACGATCGCGAACGACAGCGCCATCGTGAGCCAGGACGACCACGCCGGGATCGGGGTGAGGTAGAGGTGGTGGAGTCCGAGCAGGGGAGTGAGGAGCACGAACAG
>JASHUJ010000182.1 GCA_030040035.1 Thermoplasmata archaeon | reverse complement strand
GGGCCCGGTCCGGACGTCCCGCCGCCGCCTGCGCCTCGCTCCACTGGCGGCGCAGCTCGGCCAGAATTTCGTCCGGGGACGGAGCCGACGGCTCGTCCTTCGGCATGCTCGCCGACGGACCGTGCCGTCGTGATAAATACGTTCGGGATTCCGAGAAGCCGAGGTTCGGCCGGCCCGCCGCCGTTATGGTTCGACCGGCGGTGCGCGGTCGTGTCCGACGGCGCCGGCCGGCGTTCGGCCCACAAGTCGATCTTCGATCCGGTCCACGGACCGATCCGGCTTGACGGGGTCGCGCTGGCCCTCGTGAACAACCCCGAGTTCCAGAGGTTGTGGGGCATCCGACAGACCGGCTTCGCCCACCTCGTCTTTCCCGGCGCGAACCATACCCGGCTCGAGCACTCGCTCGGCACGTTCTGGGTGGCCGGGCAGATGGCCGCGCGTCTCGGGCTCGGGGCTGCGGACGCCGACCGCGTCGCGGCGGGCGCGCTCCTCCACGACCTCGGGCACGGCCCGTTCTCGCACACGCTCGACGCGCCGATGCAGGAGGTCCTCGGGTTCGGGCATGAGGCGCTCTCGCGGGCCCGGATCGAAGGTCACGAGATCGAGGGGCCGTGGGCGCGGGCCGAGGTCCCGCGCGTACTCGCGCGGTGGGGGCTCGATCCCGCCCGCGTCGCGGACCTGATCGACCCGCGCCGCTCCCGCCCCGGGAGCCGTCTCCTCCGGGCCGTACTGCACGGGCCGATCGACGCGGACCGGATCGACTATCTCCAGCGGGACGCGTACTACACCGGAGTGGGCCACGGTGCGATCGATGCGGTCCGCCTGCTCGACACGATTCGGAACGCCTCGGGTCACCTCGGCTTCGCGGAGAAGGGTCGCAGCGCGGTCGAGGGATTCCTCGTGGGTCGGGCGCTGATGTACTCCTCCGTGTACTTCCACAAGACCGTCCGCGCGGCGGAGATGATGGCGCAGGCGGCGGTCGAGCGGCTGTCGGGATACCCGGAGGCGGCCCGTCCGCTCTTCCATCTCCCGGATGGCGAGTTCCTCGCGCGGGCGAGGGACGCGGGCGGGGTGAGCGCGGTCCTCGCGCGCGGGCTCCTGGAACGGCGGTTGTACAAGCGGGCGCACGGTTGGACGGCGCTCTCGGCAAGCCTCCGGGGTCGATGGGAACGGCTCCTCGAGCGACCGGCCGAACGGCGGGCGCTCGAGGATGATCTCGCCGCCGGGGTCGGGGGGACCGCGGGCAGCGTCCTGATCGATCTGGCGAGCCTCGACGTGCGCGACCCCCCCGAGGACGACTGGGGGGAGATCGGGCTGTGGACCGGGGACCGGACGGTCTTCCCGTTCCGGGGTCCGAGTGCGTGGCGGACCCTCGCGACCCGGCCCCCGTCCGAGTGGACCGTCAGCGTCTACGCGGTCCCGCGGCTCGTCGCTTCGCTCGCCCGTCGGCTCGCGCGCGATCCGAGCGGACTTCCGTAGTCGGTGATCCCTCGCCGCTCGGGCTTCGCTCGTGGCGCAAAAGACGCGCCCAGTGCGCGTCCGTCGCGGGCACCACCGAGAGCCGCCCCAACCGGATCAGCTCGAAGCCGACGAGCGCCCGGTCGGCCTTCAACTCGGCCAGCGGGATCGGGCGCGTGAGCGGTCGCACCGGACGGACCTCGACCCACCACGACCCGCGATCATCGCGCGGATCGGGGCGAGGGTCCGCCACGACCTCGACGATCCCGATGCACGCGCGCTCCGACCCGGTATGGTAGAAGATCGCGAGGTCGCCGGGGCGCATCGCCTTCAGGTTCCGAAGCGCAAGCGCATTGTGGACGCCGTCCCACTCCGTTCGGCCATCGCGCACGAGGTCCGCCCAGGCGTAGTGGTCCGGCTCCTCCTTGAGAATCCAGTGCGCCACGCGGGGGCGAGGGGACGCCGCCCCATTAGCTGCGTCGCGCGACCGACCTAGGCGACGACGATCCCCTCGGGCGTGATCACGAACGGCCGTCGTTCGGGGTCGTGGGCGCACCCGCGCATCCGGACGATCTTGATCTGCCGGACCGAGCGGTCCCCGACCCACTTGCGGGTCAGCAGGACCTCGCCCCGGGTCAGGATCTCCTCGGCCGTGAGCTTCGCGGGGTCGCTCGGCGTCGCGGTGATCAGGGTCGTCGCGCCGGCCTCCGACAGGAACCGGAGGAGCGACTGGATCTCGGTCCGCTCGGCCTGGGGATCGACGGACGACTTCACGGCGAACCGGCGGACCGAGGTGATCGAGTCGACGAGCACGCGCCGGAACGGCCGACCGGCCATCTGCGAGCGCAACTTGAGCTGGATCGATTGGATCGAGATGTCCTCCGCGTCGGAGGGCTTCTTCGTCTCGACGGAGAGGTCCCGCATCGACTTGAGGTCGGTCATCGTGCGGACCTCTTGCACCGCCACGTTGCGCTTGATCGCGTGCGTCCCCGGGTTCGCCTCGAGCGTCTTCACCGCGTTCAGATCCCATCCGAACGACTGCACGTTCTCGATGATCTCGTTGGGCGGCTCGTCGACCGCCACGAGCAGGACCTCCTCGCCCCGGCGCAGTCCTTCGAGCAGGAACGTGAGGCCCAGGAGGGTCTTGCCGCTCCCGGTCCCGCCGGTCACGAGGTACGGCCGACCGGCGACCAACCCCCCGCCGAGCATCCGGTCGAGGCCGGGCACTCCGGTCGGCACCCGATGTTCCGCGAGCTGGCCCGGGGTGCTCATTCACTCCCCTTGGGGTCCGACGCGGCGGGCGGGTCGGCGGGCTCCGACTCGGCCGGGTCGGATGCGGCGGGAACCGGGACCGCCATCGATCCGACGACCGTCGGGGCCTTCCGCCGGCGAGGGGCCTTCTTCTTCGGTTTGGCCGTCGCCTCGCTCCCCTCGGCCTCGGCCGTCGGGGGCGCGGTGCCCGCGTCGACCGGCGTCGGAGCTGCCTTGCGTCGAGCCGTGGCCGGAGCCTTCCGGCGACGCTTCGCCGCAGCCGCCCCGCTCGGAGATACGGGGGTCGGCTCGGATCGAGGTCCGGTAGCGGGCGCGGTGACACTGGGCATCGGGGGTCCGGCGGGTGCCCCCGGGGCGGGCCCCCGGAGAGTCGACGGGTTCGGGGCCCCGGAAGGGGCTCTCACCCCGGACGCGTGAGTCTCCTTAGGTGCCGGAGGGCTGGCTCCCGCGGGAGTTCCCCACGTAGGGAGAGGTGGAGGGGCTTCGGGAGGTGGCCGGCGTTCGACCTCGGGCGCGACCGGACGAGCGGCCGCCGAGCGAGACGAGGGGGGCGGCACCGGGGGAGGTGCATACCGTGACCGGGCCGGCTGCGGCGGGGAAGGCGGCGCCGGAAACGACCGTGCCGGTGACTCGGTCGGTTTCGAGGCTGGGGCAGGTTCGCGGGAGGCGGTCACGAGGGCCGGCACTGCCGGAGGCTCGTCGGGAATCGCCGGGGGTGCCGAGGGAGCGGCGACGGGTGCCTCCTCTACCTCCGCGACCGGGGCCGGCTCTGGCGCGCTACCGACCTCGGGGACGGCGGGGGACGCGATCTCTTCGGATGGCTCGGAGGGGGCCGGGGTCTCGACCGGCGCCGTTTCGGTGACGACGGGAGCGGGCCGGGGGACAGGGAACGATGCGAGGAGGCGATGGAGCTGCAGCTCGAGCACGTTCGGCGGGGGAAGTCGCGTCGGGGGAAGTCCGGTCCGCGCGGACTCGCTCCGCTGGAGGAGCCGGGCGAACGCGTCCGCGACGTCGGGCGGGTAGCGCGCCTCCTCTTCGACCGTCGGCCGGGCGGCGCCCGACAGATCGATGACCATCGCCGTCGCCCGGGCGAGGTGGTTGCGGGAGGCGTCGACGTCCTCCGATTCGAGCGACTCGATCGCCTCGAGGATTGCGCCCCGGACCGGCGCGATATCGACGCCGACCAGCGCGAGGTCCCGGATCTCCTCGGCGAGCGGGTCGACCGGCGAGATGACCTCTTCGATCGGGACCGGCGTCGGCGTCGCGATCCCGAGCCCGAGCGGGCCGGCCTCGACGATCTGCCGCGTGTCCCGCGAGATCGTCATGCCGAGATTGATGTCGAGACCGTGGGACCCGATCCGGTACGGATGCAGCCGAACGTCGTGGGAGCTCCCTCGGAACTTCTCGACGCCGACCGCGCGGACCGTCAGGTTCTCGTGCTCCCAGCGGAAGAGACGGATCTCCCCGCGGGCGAGCGCCCGTTCGGGGGTCTCGAGGTCCTCCAGCGGCGACTCGACGGTGAGGATCGTCGTCACGTGCAGGTCGGAGAGGAACCGCAGGAACGTCTGGGCGCCGGCGACGGGATCGAAGCCCTTCATGCAGAAGTACTGGAGCGCGGTCAGGGAGTCGATCGCGACCCGGGTGTACCCCTTGCGGATCACCTCGGTCCGGAGCATCTGCTCGAGGGCGGCGAGCGTGACCTCGACCGAGGAGAGCTCGGGAGATTGCCGGATCGAGAGCGCGACGGTGCTGAACGGCTGCGAGTAGCGTACCGAGGCGATGTCCTTGAACGGCACGCGCTCGTAGCGCATGATGTCGGGGATCGCGTCGAAGACGTCGACCTGGTCGAGCTCGGGCGAGAGACCCCGATGGTTCACGCGCGCCTCGTTGGGCGGCTCCTCGAGGGTCACGAGCAGCGCCCGCTCGTGGTGGCGGATGCCCTCGCACAGGAACTGGAGCGCGAGCGTCGTCTTGCCGGTCCCCGACGGACCCACGACGAGGTAGGGCCGTCGGCCGATCAGGCCGCCCTCGAGCATTGCGTCGAGCCCGGGGTTCCCGGTCGACACGCGTCCGTCGCCGAGGACGCTGGATGCCGTGGGGTCCGCCACCGAGGCTCCTTCGCGAGCGGGGTCCGCTCGACCTCCGCTCTTCGAGTCGTTGATGGTCGGGCGCCGTTCTTGAAGTTTCGCAGGAACGCGCGCGCGCGCCCGCAACCCCTAAGTGCCGGCGCCGGCCCGGCGGCCCGTGGCGCCTCCTTCTGCCGACGGCACGACGCGGATGCGGGCGCTCGCCGCGAATCTCCCGACGGCGTTGCGGGAAGGCTTCGCCGCCGGACTCGATCTCGCCCCGCCGGCGCGTGGCGCCCTGCCGATCCTCGCCGTCGGGATGGGCGGCTCCGCGATCGCCGCCGACCTGGTCCGGGGGTTGATCGACTCCGAGACGCCGGCGATGCTGAACGTGATCCGCACGCCGGACCTTCCTCGCGGGCTCGACCACCGGGCCCATGTCCTCCTCGTGAGCTACTCCGGCGATACCGCCGAGACCCTTCGGGCCTACGACACCGCCGGACGGCTCGGCACCCGTC
>JASHUJ010000181.1 GCA_030040035.1 Thermoplasmata archaeon | reverse complement strand
GCTCGACCCCCTCGTGCTTCAGGAACGTCATCCACTCGCGGTCGAGCAGTTCCAGCCCCTTGCGGATCGGGTCGGCGGGCGGAAGATGAGCGAGCGCCTCTTGGGCGGTCCGAAACCCCTCTACGATCGGCAGGACCTCCCGCAGGAGGCCCGCCCGCACTTGCCGCGTCAGCGTCTCGCGCTCGCGCTCGGCCCGGCGCCGGTAGTTCTCGAAGTCCGCGAGGAGGTACTTGTAGCGCGTGGCCCAATCCTCGACGGAGGCGACCGGCTCGGGCGCGGAATCCGGTTTTGTCGCCGGTTCCGACGTATCGGGGCGCTCCTCGGGCATCGTACCAGGGTCGGAGGGCGGAGGGCGGTAATAGGCGTTGCCGCGCGCGACCCCGCCGACGTTCCGGGCGCGGCCGAGCGGGCCCCCGGACACCCCCGGAAGCGGGTCCCGAAGTGGGGGGTCAAGGGGTCGATTTTTCTCACCGAACCCAAGCGTTATAACGCGCGTTCCGCTCGTAATTTACGCCGAAAACTCCGGGTGTACACCATGGCCCAACAGACCGTTTCCGCCCCCGCCTACGACGCGAGTTCGATCCAGGTACTGGAGGGCCTTTCCGCGGTCCGAAAGCGGCCGGGAATGTACATCGGATCGACCGACGCGCGGGGCCTCCACCAGCTGGTGTACGAGGTGGTGGACAACTCGATCGACGAGGTCCTTGCGGGGGCCTGCACGGAGATCTGGGTCTCGCTGCACGCCGACGGATCGTGCTCGGTGCGGGATAATGGCCGGGGCATCCCGGTCGAGAACCACCCCAAGTACAACCGCCCGACCCTCGAGATCGTCATGACCGTCCTGCACGCCGGTTCGAAGTTCGACCGGAACACCTACAAGGTGTCCGGCGGGCTGCACGGCGTCGGGGTGCACGTGGTCAACGCCCTCTCGGAGTGGTTCGAGGTCCGCGTCCATCGCGACGGTCACGAGTACTTCCAGCGCTACGAGCAGGGCGCGCCCGTGAGCCCGGTCAAGGTCGACGGGGCCTCCGACGGCACCGGCACGGACATCCGCTTCAAGCCGGACGGCTCGGTGCTCGAGACCGTCGCGTTCGACCGGGAGACGATCGGTCGCCGGTTGAAGGAGCTCTCGTTCCTCAACCCCGGCGTCACGATCCAGTTCGCCGACGAGCGGTCGGACTTCCACGAGACGTACCACCACGCGGGCGGCATCGCGGAGTTCGTCGCCGACCTCAACAAAGGGTCGGCCGTGCTCTTCCCGGATCCCATCGCGCTCCACGCCAAGCGGGACACGACCGACATCGAGCTCGCGCTGCAGTACAACGACGGCTACAACGAGACGTCGCTCGCGTTCGTGAACAACATCCACACGATCGACGGCGGGACGCACGTGATCGGCTTCCGCGCCGCGCTCACGCGCACGCTCAACGACTATGCGCGCAGCCGCGGGTTCATCAAGGGCGACAAGGAGAGCCTCACCGGCGAGGACGTCCGCGAGGGCCTGACCAGCGTGCTGTCCGTGAAGGTCCTCGAACCCCAGTTCGAGGGCCAGACGAAGGCGAAGCTCGGGAACTCCGAGGTGAAGGGCCAGGTCGAGAGCGCGGTCAATGAGAAGCTCGCCGAATTCTTCGAGGAGCACCCGGCGGTCGCGCAGAACCTGATCGCGAAGGCGGTGCAGGCCGCGCAGGCCCGAGAGGCGGCCCGCAAGGCCCGCGAGTTGACCCGGCGCAAGGGCCTGCTCGAGGGCGGGGGGCTTCCCGGAAAGCTCGCGGACTGCCACTCGCGTGACCCCGCCGAATGCGAGCTGTTCCTCGTGGAGGGCGACAGCGCCGGGGGGACGGCGAAGCAGGGCCGGGACCGGGAGTTCCAGGCGATCCTCCCGCTGCGGGGCAAGATCCTCAATGTCGAGAAGGCGCGGCTCGACAAGATGCTCCAGAACGACGCAATCCGGGCCCTGATCACCGCGATCGGGATCGGGATCGGCGACGATCAGGACCTGAGCCGACTGCGCTACCACAAGATCATCCTGATGACCGACGCGGACGTCGACGGCTCGCACATCCGCACGCTCCTCCTCACGCTGTTCTACCGCAAGATGCCGCAGCTGATCACCGACGGTCGAGTGTACATCGCCCAAGCGCCGCTCTACCGGCTCCAGAAGGGCCAGAAGATCGTGTACGCCTACTCCGACGAGGAGCGGGACCGGGAGATCGCCAACCTGGCCGGCCCGAAGGGCGTCACCATCCAACGCTACAAGGGGCTCGGCGAGATGAACGCCGAACAGCTCGCGGAGACGACGATGCGTCCCGGGGCGCGGACGCTCCTCAAGGTCACCATCGAGGACGCGAGCCGAGCGAACGAGCTCTGCCAGGTGCTGATGGGCGAGGAAGTCGAGCCCCGCCGGGTCTACATCCAGCAGCACGCGATCGAGGTCGCGAACCTCGACATCTAGGTCCGCCGCGCGCGGGCCCCCGTCGACCGAAGGAGACCCTTAATTCGCCGGCCGGCTGGCCCACCCGATGGCGCCCGCCGCCGGCCCGATGGTCGTGACGGACGCGCTCCTCGTCACCCAGGATGGGACGCGTCGGGTCGTCCGGGGCGATCTCCGCGTCGAGGACGGCCGCTTCACCCACGTCGGCGCCGCGGCTCCGCGCGCGGGTGCCGAGGTGCTCGACGGCCGCCGCTTCGCGGCCGTACCCGGGTTCATCAACGCCCACACGCACGTCGCGATGGCCCCGCTCCGCGGGATCGCGGACGACCGCGAGCTCGCGGGTTTCCTCGAGGTCCTCTTCGCCGTCGACGCGCATCGGTCCGAGTCGGACGTCGAGGCCGGAGCTCGCGCCGGGATCGCCGAGATGCTGCTCTCGGGAACGACCTCCTTCCTCGACCTGTACTACCACGAGGACGCGGTCGCCCGGGCGGTCGAGGCCCTGGGGATCCGGGGCTTTCTCGGCTGGGCCGTGCTCGATCCCGAGCTCACGACGCAATCGGGTCGGCCGATCGACAATGCCCGAGCGTTCATCGGGCGGTGGAAGGGCCGGGCGCGGATCGAGCCGCTCGTCGCCCCGCAGGGCGTGTACGTCTGCAATCGGGAGACGTGGCTGGCCGCGAAGGAGCTCGCCGAGTCGACCGGCAGCTTCTGCCACTACCATCTGTCCGAGACCCGACGGGAGGTCCACGAGCACGAGGCGAAGACCGGCCGTCGGCCCGTGGTGTGGCTCGAGGAGATCGGATTCCTCGCGACCCCCTCGGTCGCGGCGCACGCGGTCTGGCTGACCGGACAGGAGATCGAACTCCTCGCCCGCCGCGGCGTGGGGATCGCCCATTGCCCGGCCTCGAACCTGAAGCTCGCAAGCGGCGGGGTCGCTCCGGTCGTCGAGCTCCGCGCGGCCGGAGCCGTCGTCGGCCTCGGGACGGATTCCGTGGCGAGCAACAACTCGCTGTCGATGCTGCGCGAGATGCATCTCGCCGGCCTCGTGCAGAAGAACCAGCGCTGGGACGCGACCGTGCTCTCCGCGCAGGAGCTGCTCGATCTCGCGACCGTCGAGGGGGCGCGCCTCCTGGGGCGGAGCGATCTCGGTTCGCTCGAAGTGGGCAAGCGGGCCGACTTCTCGCTCGTTCGGCTCGACCATCCGACCCTCCTACCGTCGCGCCCGGAGGCGATCGTCTCGCACCTCGCCTACGCGGCGTCGGAGGAGGCGATCGATTCGGTGTTCGTGGACGGCATCGCCGTCGTGCGGGCCCGAGAGCTCCGGACAGCGGACTGGAACCGGGTCCGCGCCGACGCCGAGGCGGCCGCCCAGCATCTCTGGGCCTCGCGCCGGGCGTGAGCGTCCGGGGAGAGGGCTAGGTTCCCGCGAGCTCTTCGTCGAGCGTGGCGGCGAGGCTCGCCGCGAGCACCTCGGACCGCTCGCCGATCCCGGCCTCCGCGAGCGACGTCAGCCGGTCCAGCGCCCCACGCTCCGGCAGATCGAACAGCCGGCCGAGCGCCTTCCGGTCGATCGAGCGGGGTAGCACGCCGTGATGGAGCAGGGCCCTGCCGCTGACGTGCTGGGCCGCGCCTCCGAGCACCCGGCCCTCGACCCAGAGCGCCGACCCCCGGTGGCCGAGCAGGCAGTACCCGTCGCTCACCGCCGGCGGGGGCGCCCAGCGGGCCGTCACGCCCTGGGAGGAAAGGAACCGGACGACCGCTCGCCCGAGTCGGTCGTACTTCCGGGCGTAGTCGTTCCCCACCCGGACGTCGCTGCGGGGCAGCACGATCGTCCAGGTGAGGTCGCCCGGTCCGTGCGCGACCGCCGTGCCGCCCGAGCTCCGGCGGACGATCGCCCACCCGTCCGCCCGGGCCCGCGCGAGGTAAGGGACGATCGCCGGGACCCCGATCCCGACGGAGACGGCCCGATCCGAGAGGACGGCGACCCGGCCGGCGGGCCCGCCGCGACGCAGGAGCGACTCATCGGCGCGCGCGTTCTCCGCGGAAGCGATCGCCGCGTCGATCGTCGTCCTCCGGAGGGCGGGACCCCCCGGGCCAGGGACCGTTCGAGCCATCCTCCACGCCCGCGACCAGCTCCGGGACCCCCTCGCCATCTTATGAAGTCGGTCCGGGTGTACCGGGCATGGCCGAGCTCCAAACGTTCCGCCTCCACCCCGGCGACGCCGCTCCCGATTTCTCCCTCCCCGGAGTCGACGGGAGGACCTACCGACTCGTGGACTACGCGAAGGACCCGTTCCTCGTCGTCGCGTTCTGGTGCAATCACTGCCCCTACGTGCAGGCGTGGGAAGGCCGGATGGTCGAGATCGGTCGGAAGTACCAGCCGAAGGGCGTGAAGTTCGTGCTCATCAACTCGAACGACGCCCGCGCCTACCCCGAGGACAGCTTCCCCTCGATGGCCCGACGGGCCCAGGAGCACCACTATCCGTTCCCCTACCTCCAGGACGAGTCCCAGGAGGTCGCCCGGGCGTACGGCGCGCTCGTGACCCCGCACCCGATGCTGTTCGACGGACAGCGACGCCTATTGTTCCAGGGGCGGATCGACAGCGATCACCAGCACCCCGAGCGAGCGACGGACCACTACCTCCAGCAGGCGCTCGATCAAGCGATCGCCGGCCAACCGGTCCGACCGAGCGAGCTACCGGTCGTCGGCTGCACGGTGAAGTGGCGGTCGTGAGCGGCGCCGGCGCGTAGCGCCCCGAGGCGCGCGCCGGGCGCGGATCGCCTCCCGACGCGCGGCGAACGAACGCTCGAGGTCGGGCCGGATTCCCGCGCCGGCGCGATCGAGACGGGCCGCGATGGCGACCTTCCCCGCCAGGGCCCGCGCCAACCGGCCCCGATCGGATCGCGACGCGGTCTGGATCGCCGGGTGCAGGAACAGGAGGCCGTGCCGCGGCGGCGGCGCTCGGCCCCGCAAGTGCTCGAAGAACGCTTTCTCCGCCCCGAGCACCTGGATCGTGCTGGCGGGCAGTCGCGCGAGTCGATCGAGCCCTCCCGCCTGCGCCACGAGACGGGCGGCGAGCTCCGGTCCAAGAAGGCTGGCGAGGTTCGGCGTGCGCTCGGGCGACGCGGCGAGGACCGCCGTTTCGAGCGCGGCCCGGGCCGCCTCGACAGAACGGTACAGCTCGGCCAGTCGACGACGCGCGTCGCGCAGGGCCGGGTCCGAGGGACCAAAGGGGGAGGCCGTCTCGGACCTCAGCGCCACCTCGACGGCCCGGTGGTGGTCGCCGGGATCGACCTCGGGCACGTCGCGAGCGACCCAGCTACCGAGCCGCTCGCCGACCAGGTTGCGCACCCGATCGAGATCGGCGGTCGCCCGGACCGCTTCCTGGACGTGGACCGACGGGTCCCAGGCCGCCGCGAGCGCCCGGTCGGCGTCGAGCAGGAGCGCCGCCCGAAGCCCGGCCCGATCCGGCTCCGATCCGAGGTCCGTCAACGGACCGGGAACCTCCGGGTTCCAGGTAAGCCCGTGGTCCGCGAGGCGGCGGTCGCGCGTGGACCAAAGGGCTCCGGCCTGCTCGGCGAGGAGGGTCTCCTCCTCCGGCGTCAACCGGCCTTCCCGCCGGAGTCGGATCCGCTCGGCGAGCGCGGCGGGCTCGTTCGGGGCCAGCACCCGCCGGAGGACGGAGGAGTCTTCGACGAGGAACGCGCCGTACCACGTTGCGATCACCGAGCGGACCATGACTTCCTCCGGACCCGATGTCCTCCGCCCCGTCGAGCGAGGTCGCGTCCGACCGGTGCGGACATCTCGGTCGGGAGGGCGCTCGGGATAAATAGGCGGGCCCGGCCTCGTCCCCCGATGACCGACGTCCGTCCGCTCGTGCGAACCGAGCGTCGCGGGCGGGCGGCGATCCTCACGCTGGATCACCCTCCCGTCAACGTGCTGTCCCGGGCGGTCCTCGACGAGCTCACCGTTCGGCTCGACGAAGCGGAACGCGACCCCGAGGTGCGTGCCGTGATCCTCGCGAGCGCCTCCGAACGGGCGTTCGCGGCCGGCGCGGACATTCGTGAGATGGCGCCGATGGGCCCCGACGAGGCCCGCGCGCACGGCGCGCGGGGGCAGGGTGTGACGCGTCGGATCGAGCGACTGCCGCTACCGGTCATCGCGGCCGTCCACGGAGCCTGCCTCGGCGGGGGCTGCGAGATCGCGCTAGCCTGCGACTTCCTCATCGCCAGCGAGGAGGCCACGTTCGGCCAACCCGAGGTGAACCTCGGCGTGATGCCGGGGTGGGGCGGCACGCGCCGCCTTCCCCGTCGGATCGGGCCGGCCGCCGCCCGCCGGTGGATCCTGACCGGTCGGTCGGTATCCGCGTCCGAGGCCCTCCGCGCGGGCCTGGTCCACGAGGTCGTGCCGCGGGCGGAATTGCTCCCGGCGGCCCTCCGCCTGGCCGGGGAGCTGGCCGAACGATCCGCCGTCGCGATCGCCGCCGCCAAGTACGCGCTGTTGAACGCGATCGATCCGACGATCGATGCGGGCCTCGCCTACGAGCTCGACCTGTGGGCGCGCCTCTTCGGAACCCCCGGCCAGAAGGAGGGCATGCGGGCGTTCCTCGAGAAGCGATCGCTCGGGGCGACGGCCCGCGACGATTGGGAGCGGGTGTCGGAGGGTTTCCCCTGGTCCGGCCCCCGCGTCCGCGCGCCGGGCGGAAATGGGAAGAAGGACGACGTGTCCGGCGAACCCTAGCGCGCCGCGGTGGCTCAGCTGGTAGAGCGGCTCCTTGGTAAGGAGCAGGCCGAGGGTTCAAATCCCTCCCGCGGCTTCGTTCCCGGACCCGCCCGCCGGTCGGATGGACCGTGTGCTCCGAGCCGTGTCCCGGCGGCCGGACGTATATCGGATCGAACGATTCCGGGGCGTGGGACCGCTCACCGACGAGGAGTACCGGCGAATCTACTCGAAGGTGCCTCGACTCGCCGTGGACCTCGTCGTCCGGAACCGTTCGGGCGACGTGTACCTGACAAAGCGGGCGCGGGAGCCGTGTCGAGGTCTCTGGCACCTTCCCGGGGGCACGGTCCGGTTCGGCGAGCGCCTGCACCTCGCGGTCCGACGCGTCGCGGAGAGGGAGCTTTCGATCGACATCCTGGAGTCGAAGAACTGCGGGGTGATCGAGTATCCATCACATTTCGACCACGGTCTGGATTCTCCGGTGGGATTGGTGTTCGAGGCGCTCCGTTTTCGGGGCACCCCGCATCCGAACGGAGAGGCAACGGAAGGCGGCTGGTTCTCGCGGCTCCCCCAACCCATGCACGCGGACCAGGACGCCTTCCTCCTCGGTCACGGATACGTTTCGAAGTAGACGGGGAAGGCTCGGGGCTGCCCGTAGTTCCGAAGAGCAACGCGCGCAATTCGATCGAGCGGGGACCCTTGGAGCTCTTCGACGTCGTGCGGTCGATCGACCGCGATCGGAAGCCCATCCCCAGCCGAAGTCGGTCCCCGACTTCCCGGACGGGGCGCCCCCCCGGGGCCGAGCATTCCCCGGGTGTTGTTCCCGAAGGAGCGAACCGAGAGGCCGTGGGATCCAGTTGAATCCCTCGAACCCGCGAGCGAAACTTGGGCGTGGGCGGGATAATTAGGCCCGGTCGCTCCTGCCCGCCCATGGCGACGCTCCCCCTGACGCCGGAACGGGTGTTCGACAGCCCGGCGCTGTCCGGTCCGATCGCGCGCGGCGTCAAGGTCTCCCCGGACGGAGGATTCATCACATACCTCGCGCCCGAGCCGACGAATCAGTTCAAGCTGGATCTGTGGATCGCTCCCGCGGTCGGCGGTGACCCCCGTCGGCTGGTCTCGGGGGAAGCGGTCGAACCCTCGAGCCAACGCCTGGACGAGTCCGAGAAGAGCCGGCGCGAGCGACAGCGGATCGCGGCGGTCTCGGGGGTCGTTAGCTACGACTGGGATCAGCAGGGCCAGCGGCTCCTGATCCCGGCGGGTGGTGAACTCTACACCGCCGATCCTCGGACCGGGGAAGTGGCCCGACTGACCTCCGCCGGTTCGGGCGCCACCGATGCCCGCATCTCACCCGCCGGCCGCTACGTGAGCTACGTGCGCGAGCAGAATCTGTACGTGATCGACCTCCGGGAGGGCCGGGAGCGGGCGCTGACCACCGAGGGGCGGGGAGCGGTCAGCTTCGGCGTCGCCGAGTTCGTGGCTCAGGAGGAGATGGGTCGGTACACCGGCTATTGGTGGGCGCCGGGCGACGAACAGATCGCCTACACCAAGGTCGACGAGAGTCCGGTCGAACTCGTCCCGCGCCTGGACGTGGGCCCGGGGGGCGCCGAAGTCTCCCCCCAACGCTATCCTCGGGCGGGCACGGCCAATGCGCACGTTAGCCTGTTCGTGCGGCGGATGGCCCACGATGCGGCGGCCGTTCCCGTCGACTTGGGTCCGTCGACCGACGTCTATCTCGCGCGGGTCCACTGGTCGGCTCGGGGCCAGGAACTCTATGTCGAGCGAGAGAGCCGAGATCAGCGGAGTCTCGACCTCCTACGGGTCGACCCGGCCACGGGAAGATCCTCGGTCATCCTCCGGGAGGAGCGTTCGCCCTGGGTCATGTTGAACAGCGACTTCCACGCCTTGCAGGACGGGGATTTCATCTGGGGATCCGAGCGCTCGGGCTCCCACCAACTCTACCTCTACCACGCCGACGGAACCTTGGTGCGGCCCATTACGGGCGGCGACGCGCCGGTGGCGCGCGGTTCGCTCGGCGGGGGCGTCGAGGCGCCGGGCGTCGTCGGCGTCGACGAGGAGGAGGGGCGCGTCTACTTCATGGCGTCCCGAGCGACGCCGATCGAGCGCCAGCTCTACGCCGTTTCGTACCGCGCCCCGGCCGAACCCGTGGCCCTGACGCGCGGTCCGGGGTGGTGGACCGCCGTGATGCCCCGGTCCGCGAAAGTGTTCGTCGGATCGTACTCGGATCCGGGAACGCCCCCTCACACCGCCCTCTACCGCGCCGACGGGCAGCGGCTGCGCTGGGTGGAGCCGAACGTCCTGGACGCCCACCATCCGTACGCGCCGTACGCCGGGCGCTACCCGCGGCCCGAGTTTGGCGTGCTGAGATCTCCCGTGGGTCAGGACCTCCACTACGTCCTCCAGAAGCCCGTCGATTTCGACGCGTCGCGGCGCTACCCGGCGATCGTGGCGGTGTACGGAGGCCCGAGCGCGCAGTTCGTGGCGCGCGCCTGGCTGGACGTGAGGCAGAAGCTGTTCCTCGAGGCCGGCTTCCTGGTCTTCCAGCTCGACAATCGTGGCTCGGCCAATCGCGATTCCGCGTTCGAGGCGGCGATCGCCGGCGGCTTCGGCTCGGTGGAGGTCGATGACCAGATCATCGGACTGGACTGGTTGCGATCGCTGTCGTTCGTGCGGGCCGATCGGATCGGCGTCTTCGGATGGTCGTACGGGGGCTACATGGCCCTGCGCATGATGACCGACCCGCGGAGCCATCTCGCGGCGGGCGCGGCCGGCGCCCCCGTCACCGACTGGCGGCAGTACGACACCCACTACACCGAGCGCTATCTGGGCGACCCGACGGCGCGCGCCGCCGCGTACGACGCCGCGGGAGTTCTCCCTCGGCTCGGATCGCTCTCCGGCCGCCTGCTCCTTCTGCACGGAATGGCCGACGACAACGTCCCCCTCGCGAACTCGACCGCGGTCATGGGGGCGCTCCAGGCGCAGGGAACGCCGTTCGACCTGATGCTCTATCCGGGCGAGCGCCATGGGGTCCAGGGCGCCGGGCGGCAGCTCCATCTCTATCGGACCCTGTTGAGCTTCTTCCGGCGGGAACTGGGGGACGACGCAGATCGCTGACGATCCGACCCCACCGACGGGCGAGCCCTTCCCGATCCTGACCTGCGGGGGGAGGAGGACGCTCCCCGCGAACCGGGGCCCGGCGCTGGTGACGACCGACCGCGATCGGCGCTCCGCCCCGGAGCCGTGACCGGCCGGAAAGAGCGGAACCGGGTCGCCTTCCGACGGTCGCCATCGGAGCCGGGGCGTCGCCGGGCCGGGAAGCGGGGTCCTAAATACCGGCGCGACGACCCGGTGCGAAGTCCGCATGCCCGTCTGGGACGATTTCTTCGAGGCCCAGGTCGGCGCCTCCGCCGCGCTCGCCGGCCTCCTGTTCGTCGGGATCTCGATCAACATGCCGAAGATCGTCGCGGAGCCGTCGCTGCCGAATCGCGCCCTGCAGGCGCTCACGTTGCTCGTCGCGATCCTGCTGATCTCGACGGTCCTCCTCGTCCCCGGACAAGCGACGGTCTACCTCGGGATCGAGGTGGTCGGGATCGGTGGCGCCGTCTTGGCCCTCGCCCTCCAGAGCAGCACGCGCAGCCTGAAGGAAGTGAGAGAGCCGTACCGTCGGTGGCATGTGGGCGAGACGGCCGTCGTCCTGATCGCGACCGCGTTGTACCCGATCGCCGGCCTCGTGATGATCGGGGTCGGCACCGAGGGGAACTACCTCCTGGTGCCCGCGTTCCTGGTGTCCTTCGTCGTGGCGATCCTGGATTCCTGGGTCCTGCTCGTCGAGATCAACCGGTAGGGGAACCGTCGCCGTGTCGGTCTCGTTTCGGATCGGCCGTGGGCGGGCCCGGGGTCCGCGACGGTGATCGCGCGTCGCCCCCGGTTCCGAAGCCCGCGACCCCGGATCCTCGGTCGGTTGCGAGCCGTGATCGCCCGCGTGCCCCGGGGTCGGGTGATCACCTACGGCCAGGTCGCTGAGGCGGCGGGGATCCCGCGCGGCGCCCGGCTGACGGTCTGGGCCCTCCACCGGTCCGAGGGACTCCCGTGGCACCGCGTGGTCGCGGCCGGCGGTCGGATCGCCCTGGCCGGCATCGAGGGACGCGAGCAGCGGCTCCGTCTCGAGCTCGAGGGGGTCGGGTTCCGCGGCGAGCGGGTGCGGATCGAGGAATTCGGCTGGGCCCCGCGTCCGCGTCGGGAACCCGCGCGTCGCCGACGCCGTTCGGGCCGGAACTCTCGCGTCCGCTCGGCTCAGCCGGGCACGGACTGCTTGAGCTCGTAGACGTACCCGTCGGGTGCCCCGAAGTGGGCCCACCCACCGCCCGGGCGCGTCCGGCGCTCGAGGATCTCCACGCCCCGCTGCTCGAGCAGGTGGATCGCCGCGCCCAGGTCGGCCACCTCGAACCCCGGCACGGGGCCCGTGCGGAAATGGGCGTGATCCATGCGGCCGCCCCGTCGGAACGCCTCGACCGAGCTCCCGTCGGGCAGCGCGCACTCGATGAGGTCCGGCGTCGCTTCCACGGCCGGGAGGCCGAGCGCGTCGCGGTAGAAGGCGACGAAGGCGTCGAATCGAGACGTCGAGACCCCCGCCCAGGAGAGCCGGGACACCCGCAGCTCGCCCGTCGGCGGACGCGGGCGGGGCCGGGCCGGGCGGTCCACGATCTCGAACAGGACCCCCTCGGGACCCCGGAAGTGTTGCCACCGGTAGCTGCCCGGCGAGCCCCCCGGCCCGAGCACCAGCTCATAGTCACGGTGTTCGAGCTCGGTCCGCGCCGCGTCGAAGTCGCCGACCTCGAATCCGATCACGGGACCCGTCGTGAAGTGGACGTGATCCGGGTCCGTCGTGTCGAACACCTCGAGGGCTCCGCCGCCCGGGAAATCAAAGCGCGCGAAGCCGGGCCGCTCGGCGCCGAGCGGGAGCTCGAGGGTCGATCCGAAGAACGTCACCGTCGCCGCGAAGGCCGGGGTCCGGGTGCCGAGCCAGCAGAGCCCTCGAACTTCCATGCGCTCGATCGAACCCCCGAGATCCCTCGCGAACGGCCGGCTCCCTAGCCTCAGCCGACGAGCCGAGCCCCCAAATGCTCGTCCATCCACTGCGGGTACGTGGCCGAGGCGAGCCCGAACGTCCGACGGACGTTGGCCGCCCCGTCGATCGTCAGCAGGCGACGCACGACCCGCTCCAGCGCGGCCGGGCGGTCGACCGGAACGAGTCCGGCCACGGTCCGACCCGCTCGATCGGGGTCGAGCCCGAGACCGTCCGGCGCCACGGGCATCCAACCTTCGATCTGCCGGCCGACGTCCGAGGCGACCGCACCGGCGTCCGCCGACTCCTCGAGGGCGATCGTGAGCAGCGCGAGCGGCCACTCTTCCGACTCGGGGCTGTGGCTCCACCAGCACGCGCGCGCGTCCAACAGGGCACCGAAGCGCCGGGTGGCGGTCCGTGCGCTCGTCCGGGACTCGGTCGCGAACCGGCCCAGGGATCCGTCCGGGAATCGACGGAACGCGTCGAGCAACCGCCAATCGAGGCGGGACAGCGAGCTCGGACCCGCCGGGATGACATACGGCGTGGGCCCGCGGATCTCGCCGGACGGGGACAGCCGCCGCACCAGCGCGGTCCGGCGGGCGGTCGCGCCCGCCGAGTCCGCGGCGTAGTACACCTGGACCTTGCGCTCCTCCTCGTCGAGGAGGTCGCGCGCGAACACCATCCCGTCCGCGACGGCGAGGTCCCGGAACAGTCGCTCCGATTCCCGGGGGGAGCGCACGGGCACCTCGGCGACCACGATCGACGCCCCGAACAAGGACGGGTTCAGGGTGACGGAACTGCCCCGGAGCAGGCCCTGCGCGCGCAGATTCTTGAGACGCAGACGGACGCCGGCCTCGCTCAGCCCCACGCCCTCGGCGATCTGGCGCGCCGAGATGCGGGGGTCGATGACCCGTCGTGACGCCCAGAATCGGATCCGCCCGTCGGGGGACAGGCGGCGATAGATCTCGTAATCGACGGCGTCCACGGGTTCCCGGGCGAGGGAACGGGGGCCGCTCGAAAATACCTGCGGGTGAGCCTTGGCGCCCGCGAACCCCCGACGGTTCGAGGTCGGACCGGGCCCGCGCTCAGCGCTGCGGTGGCTGGCACGCCGGAAGGAGGGCCAACGGAGCTCCCGGCCCGAGGCCAGCGGTCCCGCCTACGTCCAGGCGAAGGGCGGGGATCGCGGCGCCCGGCACGGGGGTCGCGCGAGCCCCGCGGGCCGCCCGGGAGCTACCGGCCACCCGATCGCGAAGCCGTGCCCACATGCCGGGGGCCCGGGACGGGAATTCGAGGGCCGCGACCCGGGAGACCCGGGCGGCAGCGGCCGCCTGGACGCAGAGCGGCACGTCGAGGTCGGCGCTCGCCCGGATCTCCGCCAGTCGCGCGCTCAGCAACGCCGCTTCAGGTCCCATCGCCGCCATACGCATCCCCACTGGAGGAGAGGGGTCCGGCGAGTCAAGGCTGCCGACGGGGGACCTGCGGGAAACCGTCCGCCGGCCGGCGAGGGTCCAGAATCGGGAGCAAACCTATCGAATTCGGACACCGGGCCCACCCGGCCCGGGCGGCCCGACCGCCCCTGGCCCGTTACGAGAGGGCCTGGTCGGTGTTGCTCAACCGCCGGGCCATCTCGCCCAGCATGCCGCGCAGCATCCGCGGCTCGCCCATCGCCACGCCCCAGAACTCCCACTTCGAGAGGACGAGGCAGCGCGTCGGCTCGATCGCGATCACGTCGGCGGACCGCGGCTGGTCATCGAACAGCGCCATCTCGCCGAAGAAGTGGCCCGGGCCGAGCGTCGCCAACTTCCGGCCCTTGCGCCGGACCTCGACGTGCCCGTCGAGGAGGAGGTAGAAGCCGAGCCCCTTCTCGCCCTGCTTCACGACCGTGTCGCCGACCTTGAACTCCCGGCCCATGGAGTCCTTCGCGAGGTGGCGGAGCTGGCGCTCGCTCAGCCCCGAGAAGATCGGGACGTTCTGGAGCATCTTCAGGGTCGCCCCGTCAATCTTGGCCTCGAAGACCGGCACGCCGGGCGCAAGCGGCTCCCGGGATATAGAGATTAGAGGTCCGGTCCGAGGTCGGGCGCCCGACGATGGGGCTCGTCAGATGGAGACCCAGCGCAGCGAGTACGAGTTCGCGACCACCAAGGACGACGAGAGGGCCATCGCGACCGCCCCGGCGACCGGCAGGACGTGGTAGATCCCCAGCCCGAAGAGAGGAACAAGGGCCCCCGCGGCGATGGGGAGGAGGATCGCGTTGTACCCGAGGGCCCACGCCAGGTTCCCGCGCACCTTGCGGATCGTGCGTCGCCCCAGCCGCAGCGCGAGGGCCACGTCGCGGAAGTCGGAACGCACGAGGATGACCCCGCCGGCCTCCCGCGCGACGTCCGTCCCCGCACCGATCGCGATGCCGAGGTCGGCCCGGGCGAGCGCCGGAGCGTCGTTGATCCCGTCCCCGACGTAGGCGACCTTCGCGCCGCGGGCCTGGCGATCCCGGATCTGCCGGAGCTTGTCCTCCGGACCGAGTCCCGCGTACACCCGGTCGATCCCGACCTGGTCGGCGACCGCCCGGGCGGCGCCTTCGTGGTCCCCGGTGAGCATCACGACCTCGACCCCGTCGTGGTGCAGGGCCCGGACGCCTTCCGGCACGCCCTCGGCGATCGGATCCGAGAAGCCGAGGAGGCCGAGCGCTCGATCGTCCTCGGTGACGACCGACCACGACTTTCCCTGTTGGGCGAGGGCGCGCGCCGCGTCCGAGAGCGGGCCGAGCCCCCATCCCGTCCCGGCCGGCGCGGGCTCGGCCCGGATGGCGAGCCGATGCCCGGAACGTTCGGCCCGCACGCCGCGACCGGGCTCGACCACGACGTTCCCCACGGCCGCGGGTGAGGCCCCGACCCGTCGCGCCGCGTCCAGCACGGCGAGCGCGAAGGGATGGCCGGATCCACTCTCGATGCCGCTCGCGATCGAGAGCAGCTCGGAGATGTTCACTCCCGGGGCCGGGACGACGTCCGTCACGGTCGGCCGGCCGCGGGTCAGCGTGCCGGTCTTGTCGGTGAAGACGACCGATACGGCGCTCGCGGCCTCGAGGGTCCCGCCGCCCTTGAACAAGATCCCTTCCTCGGCGGCCCGGCCCGTCCCGACCAGCAGCGCCGCCGGTGTGGCGATGCCGAACGCGCACGGGCACGCCGTGATCACGACCGAGACGAACACGAGCAGCGCGACGACGCCCGCGACGGCGCCGAGGACGAGCCACGCGAGCGCGGCGACGACGGCGAGGCCGAGCACCGCCGGAACGAACAGCGCCGCCAGTCGGTCCGCGAGGCGCCGGATCGGCACCCGGCTCGACTCCGCCTCGGCGAGCAATCGTCCGATCTCCGACAGGAAGGTCTCCGATCCGATCCGGGTGACCTCGACCGTGAGGGGTCCCTCACCGTTCACGGCCCCCGCCAGCACCGGGTCACCGACGCTCTTGGGCACCGGGAGGCTCTCGCCCGTGAGCAGGGATTCGTTCACGGACGACCGACCGTCCCGGATCGTTCCGTCGGCCGGGAATCGCCCGCCCGGAAGCACGCGAACCCGGTCCCCGACGTTCACCTCGTTCGCCGGAACGGTCGTCGCCTGGCCGGCCCGCAGTACCACGGCCGTGGTCGGCCGCACTTCGTCGAGCCGACGCAGCGTACCCCGCGCTCTCTCGCGGACGAAGTACTCGAGGTAGTTACCGGTCAGGATGAGCGCGATGATCAAGGAGGACGCGTCAAAGTAGAACGTCGGCGCGAGCGACCGGTCGAACAGGGTGGCCACACTGAAGCCAAAGGCCGCCGTCGTCCCCACGGCGATCAGGACATCCATGTTCCAAGATCGCGACCGGAGCGCGTCGAGCGACCCCTGATAGAACGGAAGCCCGGGATAGAACTGCACGACGCTCGCGAGCCCGAACGCGAGCCAGGGCGCGTCCGGGGAACGGACCAGGTACGTCAGGATCACGATGAGCAATGCGAGCGGCCACGCGACGGCCAACCGGCCCCGCAGTTCGGCCAGTTCCCGTTCGGGTTCCGCGTACTGGCGGAGACATCCGGTCGAGCAGAAGTAGAACTTCCGGTTCCCCCGGACGAGCGTCAGCTCCGCGGTCCGTTCGTCGACGAACATTCCGCAGACCGGGTCGGTGGCCATGCCGCCCCGGCGAGCGCGCGGAACGCTTAGCGCTGCGCGCGACGCGACTCGTAGGCCGTCTGGCAGGCCACCGAGCAGAAGTAGACCGGCTGGCCGTCGTACGTCCCGTGGGCCGCCGCGGTCGCGGTGTCGACCGTCATGCCGCAGATGGGGTCCTTCGCGCTCGTCATCGATCTGCCCTCGAGGCCGCGACCCCCCACGGCGATTTGAGGTCTGCTCGTCCCGGCGCGGGGGCGCGGCGGTCGGCCCCGCGGTGGCGAGCCCGTCCGCCCGGCGGAAGGAAGAAACGTCCGGGCGAAATCGGCGTCGAGGGAAATCGATGGAGCGTTGGCATTGCGTAGCGACGGGACGCGTGCAGGGCGTGAACTATCGCGCGCGCGTCGCCGAATCCGCCCGCCGGATGGGCATCGTCGGGAGCGTGGAGAACCGGAGCGACGGGACGGTCTTCATCGATGCGCAGGGACCGGTCGACGCGCTCGAAAGTTTCCTGCGTGACATCCGCGGACCGAGGGGCGTCAGCCTCCCGCGTTCGGTCGAGCGCGTCGCATCGGCTCCGGTCGACCCCGGCCGGGTCTCGTTCGAGATCCTTCGGTGAGGGCGTCCCTCCGACGGCGGAACGCACGGTCGCCCGGCCCCGTTGACTGCCGAGGCCATAAATAGCCCGTCCTCCTGCTCGCGGCGCAGCGGGGTAGGGTAGTCAGGAAAACGGTCGGCCGAACCGACCGTCCTGAAATCCCGACGGGCTCATAACCCGTAGATCCATGGTTCAAATCCATGCCCCGCTATCCTTCGCGTGGATTCGGCGCGTGAGACGTTCCCCGCGACGAGATCGAGGGGCGTGCCGACGCCCCGGACAAGACGCCCGAACGCGGCTCAGGGGTCCGATGGCGGGTCGTCGGACTTTGGTTTCGTGCGGCGTCGGGACGTACGCTTGGGCGTCGCGGAGGCGGAGCTCGCCTCATCGCTCGAAGCTTCGCCCGTCGAACTCGGAGCGCTCTCCGACGCGGTCGACGCCGGGGTGGGCGAGCCGGCCGGCGGCGCAGCGTCGGGAGACGGGGACGACGAGGACGCCCGCGAAGGCGGAGCCGGTTCGGGCGGCGGTGCGACGGGCGGCGGTGACGCCGGAGGAAGAGTGGACGGGGAAGGAGAGGGAGTGGGACTCAGCGGGGGGCTGTGGCCCGGGTTCCCGGGGTGATGCGGCGCCGGCGTCGCCGGCGAGGGGGCGATCGGGACGAACTCTCCCGGCCGCCACGTGTGCGGCATGTTGAGAATGGCCGGGTCCTTCAAGAAGAGGTCGGCGTGCCCGCACTTGCGGCAGATCCGCGTTCCCAGGGCGAGTTCGCCTCGGGAACGCAACGAAAGTCCCCCGCTTCCGAGCGTCCCGGTCTTGAGATCGTTCGCCCAGACGAAGTCCGACGCGCCACAATTGGAGCAGATGGGGGCCACGCGAAACACCCGACTGTCTCTCAAGGCGGGGGGGCCGTAAAAACAGTTGTGGTGGGCGGCGCCAGAAGTGTAACCCACCGGTGCTGCGCGACGAAACCTGCTTGTACGTAGGGGGCCTGCCGCGCCCGATGACCGACGGCCGATTCCGACGGATCACGGTCGCGATCGATGGGTCGCCGCACGGGGCGGTGGCCCTCGATACGGCGATCGATCTCGCGAAGCACTACGCCTCCCAGCTGGTCGTCCTGGCGGTCGCGCCGGTCGTCCCGGTGTACGTCCCCTCGACGGACCCGTACGTGCCCGCGTCGCTCCCCGAGGGCGAGTTCCCGCGGTACCGGGAGATCGTCGAATCGGCGGTCCATCAGGCCGAAGCCTCGGGCGTGTCGGGTGTCACGGGTCTCTGCGAGGAAGGCGTCGTCGTGGACGAGCTGCTCGCCCACCTCGAACAGCACCCGACGGACCTCCTCGTGCTCGGCTCCCGCGGACGGTCGGCCGCCCGGCGGATCCTTCTCGGTAGCGTCTCGACGGCGATGGTGACGCACGCACCCTGTCCGGTGCTCGTGGTGCGCTCGACGCCTACTCCGGCGCCCGACCGAGCGTGACGCGGGTCGGAACCGGCAGCTTGTGGGCCGCCTTGCGCAGTGCCTCGCGGGCATCCGCGAGGTGGGCTTCCGTCGTGTGGACCGTCAGGAGCGCGGTGCCGATCTGCGCGCGCACCGCGTGACCGACGGGTTTGCCGAACGCGCGGCGCATCCCGTCGGAGATACGGTCCGCCCCGGCGCCCATCGCCATCTTGTGCTCGCGCAGGATCTGGTGCGGATAGCGGCGGACCTTGAGGTGGAACTCGTTCGGGGCTGCCTTCTCCAGGACCCGAACCGCGCTGACGCGCGCCGCCTCCAGCGCGATGTCCCGTACCTGGGCGGCCTCCTCCGTGTCGAGCGTGAGGCTCACCGGGAACTCGCCCCGTAGGTTGCCGGTGTCGAACTGCGTGATGCGGCAGTTCGGGACGCCCCCCATGTACTCGCGCCGGGTGTAGATCTGGCCCTCGACCTTGCGGTACATCCGGGCCGGCTTGCGCGTCATGGGCGGGCGCGAGACGGCCCTCCCGCTAAAAGGCTTGCTCCGTTCGGGCCCGCCGGCCGCGCCCCGGCGCGGTTCGATCGGCGAGCGCGCGCGCGCGGGCGCCCGAGCCGGCGATCTCGATCTCGACTGCGCGCACCGCCCGTCTCTCGAGCCACCGCAGGATCGCGCGGCGCGCCGCCGGACTACGCGGGCGCGCGAAGAAGCTCTCGCCGAACATCGCCTGGGCCGCCCAAGCCCCGCGGCGTCGCACGGACCGGATCGTCGCGCGGAGCGCGGGGGAGGCGAGGCCAACGCGGTCCGTGAACGATTCGCTCAGTCGAAAGAACTCCTCGAGGCTCGGCCGGCTGCGAAGACGATCGACGTACTCGGGCACCTCGTCGAGTCGTTCGAGGAAGCGCCGGTTCCTCAGGATCGCGGGCGAGGGCAGCGGGGGTCCGACGATCCCGATGACGAGCGGGCCCTCGCTCGGCACGTGGGCGACGTGACCGAACGGGGGGATACCCGGATGCTCCCGGATTTCGAGACCGCCGCCGAGGATCGCCGCCACCCCGCCGAGGCCCCCTCGGCCGAAGAGGTCGGCGAGGTGGGCGGTTTGGATCGCGCGGGCACGGCTCCGGCCGAGGAGACGCGCGGCCGCCAAGGCGGTGGCCGTCGCGCCCGCCGCGCTGGTTCCGAATCCTTGGCCGAGCGGCAGCGGGTGGTCGAGATGGATCTCGAGCCGTCCTCGACGATCGCCGGCGATGCGGCGGGCCGCCTCCTCCGAAATCTCGAGGCGTCGGTCGACGTCGCTCGTCACCCGTACGGTCCGGCGCCCACCCGGCTCGAAGCGGGCGACCGCCCGGACCGACGCGGCCAGCACGACGCCCGCTCCGATCGATCCACGTCCCCGAGGATCGCGGGCCGCGAGGGCCGGGGCGAAGAAGCCCGTCACATGCGTCGGGGCGGTGGCGACCGCGCGGCGCCCGCGTCCACCGTCCATTCGATCGTCGCCGGGCCCTCGAAGGTTGATTTCTTATAAGCGGCTATGTGTTAGATTGACGTCCACCAGTGCCGGGGACTTTCCGTACCGGGGAACATGAGCGACGCTGACGGGGCCACCACTCAGCACGACGCGTTCGACCGAGTGAATTTCCTCGAGCTGCGGAACACGCAGCTCGCGGAGGCGATCAAGCGGGTCGAGAGCGAGCGGCACTACATGGAGGCGGAGATCCTCCGGCTCCAGCGGGAGGTCAAGCGGCTCAAGACGGAGCTCGACCGGCTCCGCTACCCGCCACTGATCGTCGGGAGCGTGCGCGACGTGCTGACCGACGGTCGCGTCATTGTCAAGTCCTCGACCGGCCCGGACTTTGTCGTCAACTCGGCCGAGACGGTCGAGCACGGGAAGATCACGGTCGGCAGCCGCGTGGCCCTCAACAAGCAGACCCTCGCGGTGATGGGCGTCCTGCCGGCCTCGCTCGATCCGCTGGTGACCGCGAGCGAGATCGTCGACAAGCCGAACGTCGCCTACAGCGACATCGGCGGTCTGACCGACCAGATCCGCGAGATCCGCGAAGCCGTCGAGTATCCGCTCCTCCGCTCGGATCTGTACAAGAAGGTCGGCGTCGATCCGCCGAAGGGGGTGCTCCTGATCGGCTCGCCGGGAACCGGGAAGACGCTGATCGCGAAGGCGGTCGCGCACCACACGAACGCGACGTTCGTCCGGCTCGTCGGGAGCGAGCTCGTGCAGAAGTACATCGGCGAGGGCGCCCGGCTCGTGCGCGAATTGTTCCAACTCGCCCGCGAGAAGGCCCCGACGATCATTTTCATCGATGAGGTCGATTCGATCGGCGCCAAGCGCCTCGAGGTCGCGACCAGCGGGGACCGGGAGGTCCAGCGGACGCTCATGCAGCTCCTCGCCGAGATGGACGGGTTCGAGCCGCTCTCGAACGTCAAGATCATCGCGGCGACCAATCGTCCCGACATCCTCGACGATGCGCTCCTGCGGCCCGGCCGCTTCGACCGGATCATCGAGATCCCGGTGCCGACCTACCAGGGCCGGGCCGAGATCTTCCGCATCCACACGCGCGGGATGGCCATCCACGAGCCCGTCGACTTCGAACAGCTCGCCGGCCGGTGCGATGGAGCGACCGGAGCCGACATTCGGGCGATCTGCACCGAGGCCGGTATGTGGGCGATCCGGGAAGAGCGGGACAGCGTGACCACGGCGGACTTCGACCGCGCGATCGAGAAGGTCGTCGGGGAAGAGGAGCTCCGCAAGGAATCGGTCACGATGTTCGCCTGAGCGCGTTCGGCCGGTCCGGTATGAGGCAGGCCGCTGCACTCTCCCGGCCGGGGCGACGCGCGGTGGACTGGCCCACCACGCTCTTCGTCCGGCATCCCCAGATTTTCGCTCCGTATCTCCGGGCCCGGGAGGCGCTCGGCCAACGCGAGGCCGCGGGGGTCGGCCGGATCCTTCGACGGGCCGGGATCCGCCCCCCCGCCCGGGTCCTCGATTTCGCCTGCGGTCTCGGTCGTCACGTGATCCCCCTTGGCCGCGCCGGATTTTCGGTGGTCGGGACCGACCTTTCCCGGATATTCCTCGCCGAGGCGCAACGCACCGCGCGGAGGAACGGACTGGACTCGGCGGCCGCACGGTTCTATCTCGCCGATTACGCCCAGGTGGCGGAAACGCTCCGGCGGGTCGGCGAGCCTCCGTTCGACGCGGCGATCTGCCTGTTCACCTCGCTGGGCTACCGGGGACGCGCGGCGGACGTCCGCGTGCTGCGCAACCTCCGTCGGGTCGTACGCCCGGGCGGGCTCCTCATCTGGGAGACCGCCGACTTCGATTGGGTGCGGCGGCACTTCGCGTCGGAGGCCACGGTGACGCTCGATCCGGCCCACGAGCACCGCGAGGTTCGGACCTACGTTCCCTCGAAGTCCGAGATCCGCTCGCGCTGGACGTTCTACCGCATCGGTCGACGCCGCCGGCGGCTGCTCGATGTCGAGGTCCGGGTACACGTCCAGACGGAACGGACGCTGCGGGGCCTATTGCGGGACGCCGGTTGGCGGACGCAGGACGTCTACGGCGACCTCGTCACGCTCGGACGACGGACCCGGACGACCCGTCGGCTCGTGATCGTCGGCCGACGTCCGCTCTCCGACGCGGTCTAGCCCGGCGCTCCGGCCGTCACGCGCGCACGTCGCCGCGGGCGAAGATGCGCGGCCCGGCCGGCACCGAGAGGTCGACCAGGTACGCGGTGTCCCCCGCGGCGAAGCCGACCGGGCGGTCGGCGGTGAGCCGGGCCGTACTTCCGTTGAGCTCGTCCAGGACCGCCGGAACGGACTGGAGCCCGAGCGCGAGGTGCAGCTGCGCGCCCGGGCCGGCGTCCCCGCGGTAGTACCGGCACTTCTCGAAGTGCTCCAGGGCCACCGTCGGGCTTTCCGAGAGCGAGCCTTCCGGGGCCAGCGTCTGCCCCCGCGAGAGCTCGTCCGCTTCCACGCCCTTGAGCGCCACCCCGACCCGTTCGCCGACCGCGGCGTCCTTGCGATCCACGTCGTGCACCTGGATCGATCGTATCTCGACGGACTTGGGCGTCGGATAGAGCCGCAGCTTCTCGTGCGCGCGCAATACGCCGCGCCGCACGACCCCGAGGGCGACCGCTCCGACGCCCTTCACGGGGAACGCGTGGTCGATCGGGACCCGCACCGGACCCTCCGAGGGCGTCGCGGTGAGACCGTCCACGAGCTCCCGGAGCTTGGGGGGATCGAGCGGGACCTGCGGGGCGGTGGCGAGCCGGCCCCCCTTCAGCACGCGGGCGACCTCCTCGGCCCCCACCGTGGGACCGATCACGACGGTCGTCGGCACGCTCGTGAGCTCGACGGTGGCGATCGTTTCCGCGACCGGTCGCGTGAGCTCCGCGATGACGAGGAGCACGTGATCCCCCATCGCGAGGGCCGCGAGCAGCGGCGGGAATTTCTCCGGGAACTGCGTCGGCTCGACGACAGTGATGGCGGCGTCGTCGTGCACCGAGTTGAACAGGGTGAGGTCGGAGGTCGTCCCCTTCTTGCCGAGCTCCTTCGCGACGTCCGGGGCGCCGACCACGGCGACCGTGACTCCCCGCGTCATTCCGGTTTGTTGCCCCCCCGCGCGCCGGAGGGCGCCAGCGCGATCTCCCCGTTCTTGGCTTCGATCCGGACCTCC
>JASHUJ010000021.1 GCA_030040035.1 Thermoplasmata archaeon | reverse complement strand
TCTGGATCGCCTGGTGCTCGGCGATCGGCTTGCCGAACGTTTCGCGCTTCAGCGAGTAGGCGGCGGCATGGTCGAGGGCCGCCTGCGCGATCCCCGTGGCCAGCGCGCCGATCGGGGTGCGGGTCTGGTCGAGCGTCCGCATCGCGAGCGCGAACCCCTCCCCCTCGGCCCCGAGTCGATCGGCCACGGGCACCCGGACGCCCTCGAACCGGACCGTGCCGGTGGACGAGGCCCGGTGCCCCATCTTCTCCTCGTCCTTTCCGGGCACGACGCCCTTCGCCGAGCGAGGGACGATGAACGCGCTCACGCCCCGGTGCTTCTTCTCCGGGTCGACGGTCGCGAAGACCGTGTAGAGGGCGGCGTGGGGGGCGTTCGTGATGAAGCACTTCTCGCCGTCGAGGACGTACTCGTCGCCCTCGCGTCGGGCCCGCGTGCGCAGCGCGCCCGCATCGCTCCCGCCGGTCGGCTCGGTGAGCGCGAAGGAGGCGAGCTGGTACTGGGCACAGAACGGCTTCAGGACGCGCGCCTTCTGCTCGTCCGACCCGCCGAGCAGGATCGGCTCGAGCGCGAGGCAGTTCGCGATGATCGAGGTCGTCATCCCGGCGCATCCGTAGGCGAGCTCCTCGACGATCAGGCACTGCTCGAGCGGGCCGAGCCCGCTGCCGCCGAGGTCGGCCGGGACGTTGAGGTTCATCAGCCCGAGCTCGTACGCCTTGCGGTAGATCTCCTCGGGGAAACGAGCGGTCCGGTCGCACTCCGCGGCGTGCGGGACCATCTCGGTCCGGGCGAACTTGCGGGCCAGGTCCCGCAGGCTCTCCTGCTCGGGGGTCAAGGAAAAGTCGGGCATCGACCGGCGGACCGCGACCACTGGCACCCGCTATATCACGCCTCGGGTCGGGGCTTGGGTGGCGCGCTCGCGCACCCGGCCCCCGCGACGGGAACTGCGCGTCGGCACCTACGCCCGGCTCGACCGGGATCGGGTCCGGCGCATCGGCGTGCCCGAGGTGATCCTCGGGCAGGGCAAGACGGTCCCCCACCTTCTCGGGATCCTGCGCGCGCTCGCGGCGCGGGGCGAGGGCGCCATCGTCTCGCGGCCCACGCGCTCGCAATTGGCCGCGTTGCGGACGCAGCGGCGCGCGGGACTCCCGATCGTCTTCCGGGCTGGCGATCGGATCGTGCGACTGCGCGGCCCGCTCGGTGCCGAGTACCGGCCCGGCCGCGTGGCGATCGTCACCGCCGGGACGAGCGACGTGCCCGCGGCCGAGGAGGCCCGAGCGGTCCTCGTCGAGCTCGGCCTGCGCCCGGTCCTCGCGCACGATGTCGGGGTCGCGGGCCTCCACCGGCTACTGCGCGCGGTGCGGACCGTCGAACGCTACCGGCCGGAGGTGTACCTGGTGTTCGCGGGCCGTGAGGGAGCCCTGCCCACGGTCCTCGCGGGGCTCGTCCGGGCGCCGGTCGTGGGCGTGCCGACGTCCGTCGGGTACGGGCGGGGCGGGCGGGGGGAGGCGGCGCTCACCGCGATGTTGCAATCGTGCGCCCCGATCGCGGTCGTGAACATCGACGCCGCGGTGCCGGCCGCACTCTTCGCCGCTCAGCACTTCCTTCTGAGCGCTCCGGCGCGTCGAGGGCGCCGAGCGCGCTGAGCGCCGGGCAACTCGCGCTGGGCGCCGCTCGGATTTTGCGAGACCCACCCCCCGTCCGATCCGAGGGGTATCAGAAGGGTTTTTCTCGGGCAAGGGTGCTCCATCGCCCGTGGCTCCAAGGCCCGTCCTGTCCGACGAGGACGAGCGCGCCGACCGGGACGATCGCACCCGGCTCCGGCAGCTCGACGGTCAGTTGGAGAGCCTCCATCGCCGTCGGCAGGCGCTGATCGCGGACATGCGCAAGCTGTCCGCCGAGCAGAAGTCGCTCTACGACCGGCGCCAGGCCCCCCAGGCGGAGGTCGAGGCACTGTATTCCCAGCACGGCGATCTGGGCCGCCGGTTCGCGGAACTGCGCAAGCAGCGGGACGCGGCCCGCGCAGCGGTCCAGGAGGCGGTGGTCCACTTGCGGGAGCTCAAGCTCTCCTTCACCCCCGGCGAGCGCATCCGGCCGGATCAGATCCGCAAGGAGATCGCCGACCTCGAACTGCGCCAGCAGACCCACGCGCTCACGCTCGACGACGAGAATGCCCTGATCGCGCGGCTGCGCCAACGGTCCCGCGATCTCAAGGAGGCCGAGACCCGGGCCGGCGTGGTCGCCGAACACGAGCGCCTGCGCAAGGACGCCGAGGCGAAGATCATCGCGGCGCGGGCCGAGGTCGATCGGCTCGACCAGGAGATGACCCAGACGAAGGTCCATCGCGAGGCCAAGATGGGGGAGGTCCGGGCGCGTCTCCAGGACGCGGGCGGCCTGGTCGCCGAGCTCCGGTCGAAGGGTCGCGCCCGCGCCGAGGTCATGGACCAGGTCGAACAGGTCAGCCGGCAGATCGCCGAGCTCGAGCAGGAGGGCCGCCGGATCCTCCAGGCGAGCCGCCAGCGCCGGGACGAGGCGCGCAAGACCCTGCGAACCTACACCCGTCGGGGCCGGTCGGACGAGGCCGTGCTCGCCTCGACCGCCGACGCCCAGCTCGAAGAGCTGTGGAAACGGGGCAAGATCACGCTCGGTGGGTAGGGCCGCGCGCGGGCGGTGGGCGCGCGCTCAGTATTTGGCGACGATCGTCACGGTGAACGTCAGCCACTGGCCGACGACCTCGCGGTTGAAGTCCTGGACGAACGTCCCCGAGCTCAGGTTCAGCCCGGAAACGATGTAGCTCGTGGCGCCGCAGACGCCGGAACCCGAGACCGTCCCCGAGACGTTGCCGACATCGGAGAACGTGAGCTCGTTGACGAGCGTGATCGTGGTCGTGTTCACGGAGGTGACCTCGACCGGCCAGTGCGACCCCGGCACCAGCCAGCCGACGGACGGCAACATCTGGACGACGACCGCGCTCGAGTTCACCGAGAAGACGAGGTCGGTCCAGCCGTAGGTGGGGTCGGAGAAGCGCGTGCCCGCGCTCGCGTTGACGCCCGAGTAGGTGGTCGAGAAGGCGGACGGGGTCAGGATGTGGAGGACCGGCGTCGAGTACGTCAGGGGCTGCGTGACGAAGCAGCTCGGGTCCGCGGCCCCGTAGCCCTGGCTCGGCGGGAAGGAGATGACGTGCGTCTGCCCGACCTCGAGCCCGAGCAGGCCCTTCCAGAAGCCGGTGACGACGCCCCCGAAGGTGATGTTGTCGATCGTGTAGCCGCTCGAGGGGACGTTCGGCCCGACGCTCACGCCGAGCGGCGTGTAGTTCGCCTCGCTCCCCCGGTAGGAGAACTGGAGCGACTTCGGGTAGGTCACGTTGTCGATCGCGACCGAGTAGATCGACGTGTCGAAGACGCGCCCCTCCTGGGGACCGCTCCCGAACGTGCCGATGTAGTTGACCGTCACGTTGCTGCCGACCGCGACCGTCCACGGCGCGGGCGAGGGCTTCGGGTGGTTCGCCTCGTAGAGGAACCCGACCCCGACGCCGGCGCCGATCAGGACCGCCGCGACGAGGATCACGGGGAGGACGATGGAGGGCTTCGGTTCCGCCATGATGGATCGAGGTTCGGGGAGGTGGGGGTCAGCTCGTCGCTGGTCTCGTCACCGATTCGGAGAGACAGGTGTTCCTCATTCCCCCGCGGCCCGAGCCGGCGGCCGATATAAATGCTCTTGACGCGCCGACCGGCTACGCCCGGCGGAGCTTCCCGACGATCGGCTCCTCCACGACGCCCTCCTCCTCGAGGCGGTTGAGCGCAGCCTCGGCCCGTTCGCCCGGAAGACCTTCGGAGGCGACCCGGGCCAGGAGCTCCTTGAGGTCGGCGTAGCCGTCCGCCGAAGCCTCGGCGATCTCGTCGAGGTGATCGAGGAACACGGACTCCTCAGCGCGTTCGGCGGCGGTCGGGGCCGGGCGAGCCGGCGCGGCGACGGGCACCCGGGTCACGGTCACCGACGGCGGCGGCACCGCAGGAGGGGGCGGCGGTCCCGAGTCCCCGGCGATGCGACGGAGGGCCGGACGCAGATCCCGGCGGAACGCTTCGCGGTCCACGTTCGGGTACCGACGCAGGGACTCCCGAGCCGCCCGCACCCAGCTCCGCGGCGTGCCCTGGGCCCCCAAGCTGTCGTCGCTCCGATCGGGCTCGCGCGCGACGCGCTCGACGAGATCGAGCCGGTCGAGGGTCTGGCGCACGATGTCGGCCAGGACGGACCGCTCCTCGGTCTCGCCGACGAACCGGACCCCCTCGGCCCGGACCGACACGTATCCGACCCCGTCCCGGCCCCGGTAGAGGTGCGCCTTCCCGACCACGATCGCCGGCCGCGACGCGGGGGACGCGCGCAGCTGCGCCATCGCCCGGGGTTGGAAGCTTCCGGCCGTCACCGCGACCGCACCGGTCGGGTCGGTGAGCCGGGACCGCCAGAACGGTTGGGTCTCGTCGCGGCCGATCGGCTCGGCGGGGGACAGCGTGCCGGTGACGAGCACCCGGTTCATCCGGGCTGCGAACGGCGAGAGCAGGTACGACGCAGCCCGATCGCCCTCGCCCTTCTCCTCCTCCAGGGAGGTCTCGAGCTCCCGGGCGGTCACGCGCCACGCGGGCTCGCGGAGCGCCACTACCGGCCCCCGCCCAGACGGGCCCCCAGCTCCGCCGCCGCGGCCTCGAGATCGACGTCCACCGTCTCGATCGAATCCGGGACGAGCGTCACTCCGAAGTCGTCCTTCGTGCCCACGCCGCGGACCCGCAGGCGCCGACCGAGGACCGTCTCGAGGATCGACTCCTCGAGGAGGCTCACGTCGGGTTGCTCGCGCAGACGCCGCCGGGCCTCCTCGAGCGTCACGCCCCAGAGGCGTTCGGTATCGGCCCGCCCGGCGTTGACTGTCAGGGCGCCCGTCCCGTCGTCGAGGACCAGGCGGGCCCGCAGGTCCGGCCGCCCCTCGACCTGTCCGTGGATCCGGCAGATCCCGTTCTTTACGGTCCGGGCGCACGTCGGGCACCGGTAGACGAGCCCGCTCGGGGGCAGCAGTCCGACCACGATCCCCTCGACGGCGACCGCCTCGCCGCCGCCCTCGTCCTCGACGCGGGCGATCGGTACCGGGGCTCGCTCGAGCAGCTCCGCGGGTCGGGGAAGCCCGCTGCCTTCGACCCGGACGACGCTCGACCGCTCGTCGAGCACGAGCTGGGCCCGGCCTCGGAAGCGACGGACGTACCCGCCCGAGATCCGGACCGCCTCGCCGGCGGTGAGCCCGAAATCGCTCCACGACGAGAGCGCGATCGCGCCGCTGCGGTCCGCGACCAACCCATCGTGGACGATCCGCCGTTCCTCGCCGACGGTGACCGTGCGGGGGGCGATCCGGACGATGCGGACCTCGACCTGGAACCCCTCGTCCGGCGGAGCGAGGCCGTGCACGGTCCGGTACGGGATCTCCGACGCGTCGACCCGCGGTAGGTCGCCCGGGCCGGCGGCGCCGACGCGCGTCCTCCACGTGAACGTCACCTCGGGACGATCGCGGAACTCCCGCACCTCGGCCCCGACCGCCCGCAGGATCGTCCCGCGTTCGATCCCCTCCCGGGGCGGGTCCCACCAGGTGAATCGGACCGTGGCCGTTCCATCGCTCAACAGGCCCGAGAGCAGCGGCCGACGGCTCTGATCGGATTTCCGCACGACCTCGCGACGATCGAAGGAGACGACCCGGCCCACGAGCTCGACGGGGGAGACGGACGGACGAAGGTCCCGTAGCCGGACCTCGGGGATCGATGCCGATGC
>JASHUJ010000020.1 GCA_030040035.1 Thermoplasmata archaeon | reverse complement strand
GGGCGCGGAGACGGGAGGGCTACTCGTCGACGGCGTGGAAGACTCCGCGGCTGACGGAGAGGACGTGACGGTCACCGTCGAAGATGCGACCACTTGAGCCGCGCTCGAGCTGGAGGAGATCACCACCAGCGCCGAGCCCACCATCACGACCGCCACCAATACCGCGAACGCTAGCGCCCACCGACTCCTGCTGCCGCTCATCGATCTACAACCTCGGTTCGAGGAACGGGCCGATCGCTCCGCCGGAAATCCGAGAGCTCACGCGGACCAATTGCCCGGTCACCCGCCTGCCCCGAAGGGAACTGTGTATAACTTAGTTTGGCCGAGCGGTCGTTGTGCGCAGCAGGACGCGGGCGCGCGCACTCCATTTTTCTCTCGAGACCTGAACTCGGGATGCGCATCGGGCCATCGAATTCTGTGCCGACGGCCAGCGTTCCGGCGCGATTTTGCGGACCTCAATCGCCGTGCGACGCTCTCGCTTCCGAAGGTCAGTCGTTATGCTCTGTTTCAGCTCCCGTCGGACTCGTCGGAGTTTCTCGTTGAGCGAAGCCGTTGTCGAAACCCGGGCGCTCACCCGAGCGTTCGGTCCCCTACTGGCCGTCGATCACCTTTCGGTCCAGGTGTTCGGCGGAGAAGTGTTCGGGTTGCTCGGTCCGAACGGTGCCGGCAAGACGACGACGATCAAGATGCTCACCACGTTGCTCCCGCCGACGTCGGGCGCCGCGGAGGTCGCCGGCTTCGACATCGTACGCCAGCCGACGGAGGTGCGGCGGGCGATCGGCTACATCCCGCAGCTGATCTCCGTCGATGCCCAGGTGACGGGGTACGAGAACCTCTGGGTCTTCTCTCGGCTCTATCGCATCCCGCGCGACGAGCGGGAGAAGCGGATCCGCGACGCGCTCGAATTCATGGGCCTCTCGGCGTACGCCGACGTCCTCGTCCGCAACTACTCCGGCGGGATGATCCGACGGCTCGAGATCGCCCAGGCGTTGATGCATCGCCCGCGCGTGCTCTTCATGGACGAGCCGACGGTCGGGCTCGATCCGCTCGCGCGGGACACGGTCTGGGAGCAGATCGATCGCGTGCGGACCACGTACGGGACCTCGGTCGTCCTCACCACGCACTACATGGAGGAGGCCGACCAGCTGTGCGATCGCGTGGGCATCCTGCACCGAGGGAAGCTCCAGGCGCTCGACCGGCCCGCGGCGCTGAAGGCAAGCCTCGGGCGGCCCGGCGCCACCCTCGAGGACGTCTTCGTGCACTACGCTGGCGAGGAGATCGAGCTCGGCGGCAGCTATCGCGAGACGGGGAGGACGCGGCGTGCAGCCGTCCGTTTGGAGTAGCCGGTCCCCGCCGGGCGGCCCCGACGCGACCCCGATCGCCGAGGCGATCGTCGGCGGATTCTCGCAGGTGGCGGCAGTCTTCGGCTACGAGCTCAAGAAGCTCTCGCACGACCCGAGCGAACTCCTGCTCCGGGCCGTCCAGCCGGCGCTCTGGCTCGTCGTGTTCGGCAGCGTGTTCACCGAGATCCACGCGATCCCGACGGGCTCGCTCACCTACCTCCAGTTCCTGACCCCCGGGATCCTGGCGCAGAGCGTCCTGTTCGTCGCGATCTTCTACGGGATCGCGTCGATCCGGGAGCGCGAGCTCGGCATCGTCACGAAGTTCCTCGTGAGCCCGACCCCGCGCATCGTCCTCGTCGGGGGACGAGCCCTGTCGGCGAGCCTGCGCGGCTTCTCTCAGGCCGTGATCATCTTCCTCCTCGCGCTCGCCCTCGCCGTTCCGCTCGACTTCTCCGTCCTTTCGATCCTCGGCGTGCTGCTCGCGATCGTCCTCGGGGCGGCGCTCTTCTCGACGCTCTCGATGATCATCGCGAGCCTGGTGAAAACGCAGGAGCGGTTCCTCGGGATCGGGCAACTGATGACGATGCCGCTGTTCTTCGCGAGCAACGCGATCTACCCGGTCTCGATCATGCCGCGCTGGCTCCAGGTCGTCTCGGCGTTCAACCCGCTCACCTACCTCGTGGACGCGCTCCGGACGCTGATGGTCCCGGGCGCGCCGTCCCAGTATCCGGTCGGGGTGGACCTGGCGGTCCTCGCCGGGGTCGCGTTCGTCCTAATCTGGATCGAGTCGCGGCTGTACCCGCGGATGGCGCAGTAGCTCCGGTGCCGCGAAACCTCTCGTCCTAGTCCGTCGCGAGGACCCGATCCGCGACGTTCGCCCACGTCGCACACCGCTCGACCCGGGCGTCCGCCACGTGGGCGAGCTCGCGCAGGTGTCCCGGCTCGAGCCGATGCAGCCCCGTGTAGAGGATCGGCCGGAGGCCGGCCCGACGCGCACCCACGATGTCGTACGCGAGGTCCCCGACGTGCGCCGACTGGGCCGGACCGGCTCCCAACTGACGGACGGCGTAGCGGAACGGCTGAGGTCCGGGCTTCGACCACGGATGTTCGTCGGAGAAAACGAGCACCGAGAACGGGGCGAGGATCCGGAACGAACGGAGCAGGGCTCGGCATCCGTCGCCCGTTCCGTGCAGGAGGTTCGAGACGAGTCCGAGACGGACTCCGGCGGATCGCAGCCGGTCAAGTGCCTCGGGAGCCCCCGGGGCGACCAGGACGCGGGCGTTGGCGATCAGGCGATCGAGCTGTCGAGCGATGTCGTCGCCGTCGAGGCGTACGCGGCAGTCGCGGCTGAGTCGGGCCACTTGGTGAGGCACGGACGGACAGTGGCCGCGGGCCTCGCGCTCGTGCGCCCACGCTTGCACTCGCCCAACAGCGCTACGCGCGTCGTCCCGGCTCAGGCCACCTCGGACCAGCGGGTCGGTCCAGACCTTCCAGCGGGCCCTCTCGAGCCGGTGTTGGTCGGCGAGGTGATGGTAGAGGAGCGTGTACCACAGATCGGACGTTAGCGCCCGTATCGTCGATCGATCCTCGGGTTCACGCGGGGGCCGGGCGGTCCGGCCCAGCCGAGGACGCGAGCGGGAGGTCTCGGAACCGGGGCGTGGAACACTTCGTGCACCTCGGCGGGCCCTGGACGCGCTCACGGCGCGCACCGGGAGGGTCGGCACATGAAGAGCCTGACGGTCCGGGGCTCACAAGTTCGAGTCGACGGGCGCAACCTTCTGCCCTCGAACGACCCGCGCCTGGGCGATGCGGGTCCCTCGATCCTGAGAGGCGAGAAATACCCGCGGCAGTTCGTCGATCTCGCCGTGGCGCTCAAAGAGGTCGTCGGGGCGTTCGATCAGATCTCGGGAGTCTACGACGCGACCCGCGACCCTCTCGACGCCCTCACGATCGATGCGCTCGCCGAGCGGCTCCGCGCCGGGAGGATATCCCGGATCCTGGAGGTCGGGGTCGGTACCGGCCGCATCGCCGTCCCGCTCACCGACCGGGGCTTCGAGATGACTGGCGTCGATGCCTCGCGCCGAATGCTGGCCATCGCCCGGGGAAAGCGACTCCCCCGGCTCGTGCGCGGGAATGCCTACCGGCTCCCCTTCGCCGACGGGACCTTCGACGGGGCGCTGTTCGTCCACGTCCTCCATCTGCTCGAGCGCGCGCCGGCCGCACTTACGGAGGCGATCCGGGTCGGGCGAGGCGGCGCCCTCGCGCTCGTCCA
>JASHUJ010000180.1 GCA_030040035.1 Thermoplasmata archaeon | reverse complement strand
CGCTCGGCGCGGCGGGACGCTTCGGGATCAGACACGCCCTCGGGGTGTTCCCTTGTCGCGGGAGGATGGTGGACTCAGCGCTCTCGGAGAAGCCCGCGGACTAGCCCCGCTTCTCGACGCAGGGAGGCTGCATATCGGACTTATCCGTCAGCGTCCTTTCCGTCGCGATGACGATCCGGCGACGACCCGCCAACCCGCGACGCCGAGCTCGCCGGACCCGCGTGACCGGGATCGGGGGAGTGTTCCTTCGATCCCGAGACCCCGTCCGACTGGCGAAGTGGTATCGGAGGCATCTGGGGCTGGACGTACGCTCGCAAGTCGTGACGTTCGAATGGCTCAGCCCCTCGAAGGGTCATCCGGTGGGAGCGACGCTGTGGGCGGCCCTGTCCGAAAGCGATCGACCCTGGGGTTGGGGAAAACCGAGCGCCATGGTGAACTATCGGGTCGCGAATCTCGATCGACTGCTCGCCGATCTGACGCGCGAGGGGTGCGACGTCGAAGTGACTCGGGATGAGTCGTCCTACGGACGATTTGGATTCGTTACCGACCCCGAGGGAAATCGGATCGAGCTATGGGAGCCTCCCCGCACGAGATATCGCTCCCCCGACCGACACGTCCCGATGCGTTGACGCGGGCGCGAAGGGAAGAATTGGGATCGGCGCGGGACAAAGGTATATCCCGCGAACCGGGGCGACGCCCAATGGCTGACGTGGCCCCGGGCCGATGGACGCTCACGCTGAGTTCGAGGATGCCCCGACGTTGGGACCATCCGCCGCGACGGGCGAAGATGGATCCCGGGATCGGGCTCCCGCGCGGACCTGGTGCGGAATCAACGCTCGGCCACCCCCGGCGTGGCTCAGGGGCCGCATCCTGGCGATCCAGTTCGCGTCGGCGATCGTCGTGGGGGTCCTTCTCGTCGGGGGGGCCGGGCCGGGGACCTCGAGCCAGCACGGAAGCTCGCCGAATGCGGCTCTTGTCCGCCCGGATCCCCCTAACGCTCTACGGAATGCCGCTTCTCCTGAGGCGGGACTGACGAGTTCCGTTACCGTCCCCTTGGTCCCGGAACCCACGGGGACGCCGACGTCGTGCGTCGTCGGCGGTGCCTCGAATCGGTACAATTCGTCCGCCGATGGCTACTTCGCCCTCGACGCTAACCTGTACGGCTTCAAGAGCAACTATACCGGGTCCACGAACCTTTGCTACTACGCCTCCAACGGTACCCTGTCCGAACGAATGGACTTCGCCACGCCGGGCGGGAAAGCGAACGGGGTCCTCGGCTATCCGGAGGCGATCCTCGGCCAGAACATCTACGGGGGTGTCGCCGGGATCGAGAATCCCGACCTGCCGCTTCCCGATTACCCGGTCGCGAACATCACGGACGGGGACCTGTGGGCCTCGCTGAACTACAGCGTGACCGCCCCCGCCAACGCGACACCGTACAACTTCGCGTTCGACGACTGGTTGACGCCGACTCCCGCCAATTCCACGGTGACGACCCACGTCGGGGACAAGATCGAAGTGATGGTGTGGTTCGCGAACGACAAGGGGTCTTGGCTGCCGCAGACCGAGTTCAACGTCTCCACGTTCCTCAACGGCCAGTCCGTGCCCGGTACGTGGTACCGGGACGACTGGTGCGGCGACAAGAACACGACACTTACCTTCGATTATCTCTACTCCGAGAACGGGTCCTCCCCGGGCTACGGGGTCACCGCCGGGCAACTCGCGGTCAACCTGAGCTACATCTTCGCGAACGTGGCGAACCTCACCGCGCAGGGGCTCTGCTGGGCGGCGCCCGGTACCAGCATCGCGTCGTACTACACCGACGCGTTCGCGATCGGCGCCGAGTTCTACCCCGAGACGTCGGAGCACGCGGTGGTCAACTGGACCGTCACCCGGTACTGCTACACATTCGTGGCCGGCGCGCCGACTGGCCCCGGAGTGGATTGCACCGCCTCCACTCAGACCAAGAGCCCCAGCCCGCTCGTCGCCGGGGGATCGAGCAATGTGACCGGCGGAGTCGCTCCGTTGACGGTAGGATACTCCGGTCAAGTGAGCGGCGGAGAGCCGCCGTACGCGTACTACTGGCGATTCGGGGAGGGGAACGCGTCGAGCCCGGATCTCGATGCCGCGTACACCTACTCCGCTCCCGGCGTGTACGTCGCGAACTTCAGCGTCGCCGACGTCGACTCGATCGCGACCTCGGAGAACCTGACGATCTTGGTCGAGAGTTCGGCCAAGTTCTCGCTCACGGTGCGTTCCAGCTCGGAAAGTCCCTTGGAGGGCACGACCGTGGAGTTCACCGCCGACCCCTCCGGCGGCAAGCCGCCGTACACGTTCGCCTGGTCCGGCCTTCCGAGCGGGCCCGGCTGCGCTTCGGTCAACCAATCGAGCCTGAACTGCACCGTCGAGTCTTCCGGCAGCTACACCGTGGCCGCGGAGGTCACCGACGGGGCCGGGCGGGTCGCGTCCGGTTCCACTCTCGTCACGATCAGCGGGACGACGACGACCTCGAGTCACCATGCCTCTTCTCAAGGAGGTTGGGGGGCGCTCGTCGACCCGCTGGTCGGCGCCGCGACGGTCCTTCTCTTGGCCGCGCTCGTGGTCTGGGCGGTCCTTCGATCCCGACGAAGGCGGCGGGAGAGATCCGGACCGGGCGCGGAGGACCCGCCACGCGCGGGCGCGCCGGATCCGCCGGCGACTTAGCCCTTCCTCTCTCGGACCAGGCCGGTTCCGATGCCGACCGGGTCGCCGCGGCACGTGGGCCGTCGCGCGGGGACGGTCCCTCTGCCGACGGTCGTGCTGAGGACGTGCCCGGAGACCGGCGGGGCGCGTGCCGCGCTGTCGAGAC
>JASHUJ010000179.1 GCA_030040035.1 Thermoplasmata archaeon | reverse complement strand
TACAGCGCGGCGAGGACCGAGTGCGCCTCGGCGATCCCGTCGTTGAGCTCGAGCGCCGTACGGAGTTCCTGGTAGGCCCGCTCCTCCGCGTCGTGGAAGTGGATCGCGCCTTCGGTCGCGAGCCAGAGCAGCGTCTCGGCGACGCCGACCCGGGCCCGCGCGAACTTGGGGTCCCGAGCGACGGCGTTCTCGAACAGTGCGAGGGCGGTGCGGATCCCCTCGACGGATCCCCTCTCGCCGAACAGCTGCCGTCCGTGCAGGAACAAGGAGTAGGCCTCCAGATCCTTCGTCTCCGCCGGGGGGGGCGGTGCCGGGGACGGGGCTTCGCGGGCGGGCCCGGCCAGGGTCGCGGCGACCGACTTCGCGACCTGGCCGGCGATGTCGTCCTGGATCGCAAAGATATCGCCGAGAGGTCGGTCGTACCGCGCCGACCAGACGTGGGCTTCCGACCGAGCATCGACCAGCTGGACGGCGATCCGGAGCCGGTCGCCCGACTTGCGCACGCTCCCCTCGAGCGCGAACCCGACCTCGAGCTCCTGGCCGACCTCCCGGATCGACTTCGGTTGGCTCTTGTAGCGCTGGACCGAGGTCCGGGCGATCACCCGGACCTGCGGGACCTGGGCGGTGCGGGAGATCAGTTCGTCGGTGAGCCCGTCCGCGAAGAACTCGTCGGCCGCTTCGGCGCTGAGATTGGCCAGCGGAAGCACCGCGAGGCGCAGATTCGGGGAGCTCGGGGGAGGAGGCGAAGATCGCGCCGCACGCACTCCGCCCACGACGACGCGATAGATCTCCACCGGTTTCTCGACGTTCTTGAGGGTCCGCGCGCCCAGGCGCTCGATGCCGACCGGGAGCTTGTTCCGAACTTGCTCGTAGACCGTCGCGGAGAGGCAGATCCCTCCGGGTTCGGCGAGGGGCTCGATCCGGGAGGCCACGTTCACCGCGTCGCCGACCACGTCGCCCTCCTCCTCCACCACGTCCCCGGCGTGGAGGCCGATCCGCAGTAGGAGCTGGTCCGCCGGGTCCACCGACGCGTTCCGTTGGGCGATCGCACGCTGGATCTCCACCGCGCACCGGACCGACTCGACCGCGCTGGCGAATTCCACGAGGAAGCCGTCGCCGAGCGTCTTCACCTCGTGTCCGCCGAACGTGACGAAGATCGGGCGCAGCAGCACCTGATGCTCGCGGCGCAAGCGCAGCGCGGCCTCCTCATTCTGCTGGCCCAGCCGAGTGAAACCGACGACGTCGGTGAACATGATCGCGGCGAGTCGACGGGTCACGGTCACGACCTTGCAGCGGCTTCGGTTAGATTAAGCCCCGTCCGGTCGGAGCCCCCGCCGCACGGCCCATTCTCTCGGGACTCCCGTTCGAGATGCGGGACGTCGGACTCGCCCGTCGAGAGATCGGTGCGAGGTTCGGGGTCCGAAGTCCGGCGATCGCGCACGGCTGGGTCGGCCCGACGGGGCGTCCCCCGGGTCGGTCCGAGGGGGCGCCGTCCGTGCGAGCTAACCTCTCCAAGGACGCGGGAACTCGAGGGGCGCAACGTCACGAGTTCAGTCCACTCGGCTCTCCTTCGTCGAGCCGAGCGATGACCTGGCGATATTCGGCTCGCGAGAGTTCTCCATGGACGAAATGTCGGTAGGCGATGATCTTCTCGTACTGCCGCCGAGAGATCGTTCCCTCGCGCAGCTGATGGAGAGCGGCTCGCTCCTGCGGATCGGCAGCTCGACGCGCGTCCTCCGGGTTGAGCGCGCCCGACAGGGAGGAGTAGTTCGGCCCCGGCGGGGGAAACAGGGGCGCGAGGACACCGGATGCGCCGTACCGCCTCCAGTAGTAGATGGACACCCCGATGGCCAGCCCATTGACCACGACGGCCGACGTCTGGAGGAGAACGAACCTCGCTGGACCACCGGGGCTCACGTCCCAGAGGATCAGGAGTATCAGAGCAATTCCGACCGACCAGAGGACGGCCACCGCGAGCCACCACGGGACCCCGGACCCCAACCGAGCCGGCGGTCGGCGGAGGTCGACCTCCATCGACCCGCGTCACGGTTCGGTCCGAATTAATCCCATCGCCGGTTGCCCCGGATCCGAAGTCTGCGCCGTTGACAGGGGAACGCACGCCAACGGAACCCTTCGATCTCCGGGACACGTGGCCGCCGCGCGACGGACCCTCTCGAACGAGGGCGGTGCCAACGCTCGGAGTCCCGTTGCTCGGGCGCCATCCCCCGACTTCGACGATCGTGAGCCGAGATTGGAGGAAGAGCAGCCACTGGAGGGACTTGAACCCCCGACCTGCTGATTACGAATCAGCCGCTCTGCCGACTGAGCTACAGTGGCGCACCGAGGGCCACGAGAGAGGTCGGACTTTAATTCTGCTGGCCGGACTCGGCCTCGTTGCGCGGGGGCGCGGTCATCGGCGGGGTCCGTCCGTCCCGCGCCGGACGTTCGGCGCGAGCAGCGCGAGGCGCGCTGGCGCGTCGATCGTCTCGAGATACCGCGCGACGGGCCGGGGCACGAGCTCCTTCCACCCTCGGTCCGAGGCGAGCCGGGCCCGGATCTGGCGCCCCTCGAAGCGGGCCCGGTTCCGCAGCGCGGGCCGCGCGACCTCGTACCCCGCGCGCTCGAAGAGGAGCGCGGTGAGCGCGTTGTTCGTGTAGACCCGATCGATCGGAGGGAGGAGGCCCTCGAGGTGCCGCACCCAGAGCGCGTGCTGGTGGATGTCCGCGAGCGGGACGATCTCGATCCGCTCGAGGGCGGCATCGTCCACCGCCCGAACGATCATCTCGAACCGCTCGCCCGCGGTGAACGGGTTCTCCCAGGTGTACGACTCCTGCGCGCTCCCGATGCCGAGGAGGAGCGCGTCGTCCGGCCGCCCCGCGCGGATCGCGCGGACGACCCCGAGGTGGCCCGAGTGGAACGGCTGGAACCGACCGACGAGGAGGCCCCGCACGGTCGCCCTGCGCATCACTCCGGGGTCAGATCGTCCACGTCGTCCAGGAACTCGTC
>JASHUJ010000178.1 GCA_030040035.1 Thermoplasmata archaeon | reverse complement strand
CGTCTGCGGCGAGCTCGTCGCCCGGGATCGCGCGATCCGTCGGGGCCTCGTGGACGAACTCCTCCGGACCTCGGGCGACCTCCCGTGCGCCTTCCAGCACTCGGTCGTCCCGGACGCGCCCGAGATCTTCGGGGCGGGGAAGTACGTGCGGGCGACCCGCTCGTGGTGGGGATTCATGGCGGCGTCGCTGGAGCGTGAATGGACGACGTCCGAGGCGATCGCGACCTTCGCGACCGACCACCCTCGGTTCGTCTGTTTCGCCGGGGACCGGTTCTAGGACAACCCGCGAGAGTTGAAATCCTATCTTCGCATCCCCCGGGCGGTGGTGTCCTGTGCCAGAGCGGACCGAAGAGATGACCCGCGGATTGCTGGAGGGTGTGATCGAAGCCCTATCGGACAAGCACAGCCAGGTCGACGTGCGGCTCGACGGACTGACGCTTTCGATGGGCGACAGCCGACTCGCGTTGCACCTGTCCGGGACCTTGACGGTCTCGGTGCATATGCGGGACCTGACCGACGGCGAGAAGGACGCGCTCGCTACGGCGCATATCGCGCACGTGCACGCCTAGGGTAGATCTCGCCATATTCCCCAGGCGGCCGGGCTCACATGGATGTGCCCGGTCAGCGCGCTCGCGGAGCGCCCCATGCGCACGAGTTCGTGAGTTCCGTCGCGAAGGCTCACCTGCCATCCCGATCGGGCGAGAGCGGAAGGTAGCCCTCGGAGCTCCCACAACGCGACGAGTCGGGAACCGAGTCCGAGGCGTCGCGCGGGCAGGTCGGGGGCTAATCGCCCCAAGTCCACGGTGAGATCCCGGGTCCGACCGTTGAGGACGGCGAACGGAGCTCCGTCGATCCGGGCCTCGAGCGAACCGCCCGCCACGCACGAGAGCAGCGCGACGAGGTCCCTTCCGGTGTTCGCGGTCACGGCCCGGCACTACGCCTTGCCCACCCAAGTCTCCTCGCTATCCGATGGGGAATCGCGGGAAGAGTCGGGACCCCGCCCGCCATTCGCGCCTGCGGGCACACGCGAGGGACGTCTCGAACACCTTCGCCACTCGGAGCTATTGAATGGCTAGGGGAACCAAAGTAGGTCACCAGCGCAAAATAGGCCCAGCCCTTCCCGGACCCATGTCCGAGCCGACCGACTCCGACTCGACGCGATCCCGATTGGCCAAGTCCGTCCTCGCGCGCAATCTCCACGTCCGACGTGGCGAGCGCGTGATCATCGAAGCGTGGACCCACACGCTGCCGTGGGCCGTGGCGTTCGCCCGCGAAGCGCGGCGGATGGGCGCCCTGCCGCTCATCCCATACGAGGACGAGGGCGCCTACTGGGACTCGGTCGATGACGGGGAGTTCGCCGTCCTGGGGAACGCGTCCGCCCACGAGTGGGCGGCGCTCGCACGCACCAACGTCTACATCCACATGTGGGGTCCGGGCGACCGGATCCGGCTCAACCAGCTACCCACGAAGCGGGCGAACCAGCTGTTCGCCTTCAACGACAAGTGGTACACCACGGCCCGCAAGGCGGGGCTCCGGGGAGCTCGCATGGAGATCGGACGACCTCACCCGACGCTCGCCGAGGCGTACGGCGCGGACATCGACACCTGGTCCGACCAGCTCGTGCGTGCGACGATGGTGCCGCCCACGACGCTCGAGCGGACCGCGGCTCCGATCGCGCGGGCGCTCGAGCGCGGTCGACGGCTCCGAATCCGCGCGTCGAACGGCACGGATCTGACGCTGGGGCTCGCGCACCGACGGCCGGTGGTAGCGGTCGGCCGACCCCGGATCGGCGACGCGCGCCGGCCGTTCGATATGCTCACGGGGCTGCCCTCGGGGGCGGTGCGCGTGGCGCTCGACGAACGCGTCGCGGAGGGGACGATCGTCGCGAACCGGACGTGCTACTACGACGACGGGATCGCCCGCGGCGGGGTCTTCCACTTCGAGCACGGGAAGCTCACGAGCGCCGAGTTCGATTCGGGCGAGGAACGGTTCCGGGGTCCGTTCAAATCGGCGGGCAAGGGTCGCGACCAGCCCGGATTCCTCGCGATCGGACTGAACCCCGAGCTCCACGACACGCCGCAGGTTGAGGATCTCGAACGCGGGGGCGTCATGGTGTCGGTCGGCGGGAACCAGGGTTTCGGTGGCCGGAACCGCGCGTCGTTCTTCGGATGGGCCATCAACGCGGGCGCGTCGGTCGAGGTCGACGGTCGACGCCTCAAGCTCTAGACGCCCCGCGCGGGGCCGGGCTCGGACGTCGCGGATCGACGGGCCTGCGACCACTCGTCCGCACGTCCCCTTGCGACCGGGACCTCGGCCCCGCCTGTACGATGGACCTCGGGCGAACGTATTAATCCCGGAACAAAATTCGAGGGCCCGTGCCCAAGTCGGAGAAGTTTCCGGCCCCGGAACTCGCACGGCGCCTCAAGAAGGTCTCCATCCTGGGCGCCCTCTCCGAGAGCCAGCTCAAGACGCTGGCGAAATGGACGGAGGTCGTCTCCTTCGACGCGGGCGAGACCGTCGTGAAGCACGGCGATCGGGGGGACGGGCTGTTCCTCATCCTCGAGGGGTCCGCCGAGGTCCGACGAGGGAATCGGAGCTTGGCGCGTCTCGGGGCCGGCCAGTTCTTCGGGGAAATGTCGCTGTTCGACAACCAACCGCGCTCCGCCGACGTCGTGACGCTCGAGGCGTCGAAGCTGGCGGTCCTCCAGAAGTGGGAATTCTGGGGCTTCGCCGCGGGTCAGCCCGGCGTCGTCCTGAGCGTCCTCGAGGAGATGAGCCGGCGCCTGCGCGCCGCGGATCAGGCCCTCGCGACCTGATCGACCGCGGCCCCGGCCCGTCAAGAGGCGGGCGGCGCCCCGCCCTCGGTCCGGTAGCATCTTAAGTCGAGAGGCCCGTCGGCTCGGGAGCGCGCTGCATGGACGCCCTCGACTTCGGGATCTACCGGTTCCTCTCCCCGGGCGGCGAAGCCCGATTCTGGGCCGGTCGAAGGGTCCTCGATCCCCGGATCACGCCCCGCGAGATCGCCGATCGCGTCGGGCTCAGCGAGAGCGCCGTGCGCACCCGGATCCGGCACTTGACCGAAGCCGGCTACCTGCGGGATCGGATGGTCGTCCCCAACCCGAGCCTGATCGGGGCGACGGCGTACGTCGTGGACGTGCCGGTCCGCGCGCCGAGCGAAGCCGAGCGGATCCTTCGGGACCTCCGGCTCGTCGGCGGCGTGATCTTCACGCGCGACGTGCTCGACGAGGATCGGCGGTCGCTCCAGGTCTTTCTCGCCGCGGAAGGCGCAATCGCCGCCTCTCGGATCGCCGCGCTTTTGGGTCGACTCACCCCGGACGGATCGGCCCTCGCCGCTCGACCGTACTACCTGCCCCCCTGCGAAGTCGAGCTCTCCCCGCTGCTCTGGCGCGTCGTCTATTGCCTGCGTTCCCGGCCGGACGCGAGCCTCGCGGAGATCGCGGCGAGCGCCCGCGTCTCCCTGAAGACGGCCGCCCGCTGCTTCCACCGCCTTCTCGATGCGCACGCCTGCTGGTGGACCCACGGGCCGGAATCGGAGGAGTTCCCACTCGCCCTGGTGCGGGCGGACCTGCGCCGTCCCTCACTGCGAGCGACCGTGCTCGCGGCCCTCTCCGACGGTCCCCTCCCCTGGATGCCGCTCGCGCGCGACGGGTTCGGGGTCGCGCCGGAGCTCACGGCGACGATCGTCGCGGGGCTCGTGCCCGCCGACGCCCCGGTCGCGCTGGAACGATTCCTGCGCCGGCTCGCGGGGATCGACGGCGTCGCGACGGTCCGCCGGACCTTCGCGCTCGGTTCGGCGGCGTACCCGGCCTGGTTTCCCGAAAGGTCCCTTCCGGTTCGGCGCCCCCGGGCCTGATTCGCGACGAGATCCGACCCGGCGTAGATTTCGCGGTCGCTCGAGCGACTCGAGGCTGATCCATCCGCCGGGACGTGAACCGACGACTCGGGCGGGCCGACGATCGTCGGCCGGCGGTCAGCGCGCCGATTCGCTCAACGGGCGGTGGTGAGCGTCTTGGTCGCGGCGGCCTTGGTCTCGGTCGCCGTCGCGGCGGCGGTGGCCTTCGTCGGGTCGAGGGCCGGAGCGGCCTTCGTCGGGGCCGCCATCGTCGCCTTGGTCGGGTCGACGTGGGGCATCCCGGTCTTCGTCATCGCGGCGTGGGTCATCGTCATCTTGGCCGTCGGGGCGTGCGCCATCTGAGCTTTCGTCATCGCGGCCGGGGCGAACGAGAGACGCGTCGTAATGGCATGGGTCAACGACGCCTTGATCATCGTCGCCTTGATCATCGCCGTCTTGGCCGAGGCCGCCTTCGCGATCGCGAGGGTCTTGACCGCGGCGGCCTTCATTCGGACCAGGTTATGCGCCGAGGCGGGAACTTGGATGAGCTTCGCGGTCGCGGCCTCTTTCAGGGTGGTGACCGCCTGCATCGCCGCGGCAGCATGCGTCGCCGCCAGTGCGGCCGCCCTTCCCGCGATCTCCGCCTCTACCGTACTGAACAACATGCTCCTCGTTTCCTCGGGGTCGTCCCGCTGTACCGCGAGACGCGCTCTCGGTAGTTAATCTCACCGTCCGCCGAAAGGAGTGATCGGAACGGAGGTAGGTCGTGGGGGCCGAAGGATGCGGTTCGACGACGAATTTCGG
>JASHUJ010000177.1 GCA_030040035.1 Thermoplasmata archaeon | reverse complement strand
GACTCATCCAAGTGGTCGGAGACAGCGGTTCGGGCAAAACCCTTGTCGTAGAACAGGCCGTCCGGAGGCTCACCCGGCGTCGGTTGCGCGTCGCGGTCGTCAAGCACTCCCATCACCCTCCGGACCTACGCGGCAAGGACACGTCGCGCGCCCGGGCGGCGGGGGCCGTCCTCGTCCTCTTCGCTTCGCGTCCCTCGTTCGCGCTCTTTCGTTCGCTTCCCATCGATCTCCTTCGGGCGCTGCCCGTCGACGTGGTCCTCGTGGAGGGATATTCACGACGGAATTTCGGCGGCCCCCGAGTTCGCATCGACCGCCCGGACCAAGCCCGTTCCGTCGTCCGGTTGATCCTGAACGCGGCCCCGCGCACCCGTTGCCGAAGGATCCTCCGGCTTGACGGCCGACCGGTCCGAGCGGAGGGGATCTGGGGTCTGGTGGCGGGGGTGATGGACGTCCGGGGAGTACAGGTGATCCGCCGAGGACGATGAGTGACCGGTCGTCGAGTCTGACTGTCCGACGGGCGTACCTCGCGCTCGGTCGAGCAACGCGGCTGCCCGGGAAGTTCTTCCTGCCCGTAGGGGGAGTTCCGATCGTCCGACGGGCGATCGACACCGTTCGTTCTCTGGGCCTCGAGGTCGCCTTGGTCAGCGTCGCCCCCGTGGCACTGGCCGATGTAACGGTGCTATTGGACGACCGGGACGCCGGGCCGCTGGGAGCGCTCGCGAGGGTGCTCGAGACGACGCGCGATCCCTTCTACCTCTTCGGAGGCGACATGCCGTTCCTGGACCCGACCAGCATCGCGACGATGGACCGGCGCTTCCGGGGCCGATGCATCGTCCCGATTGGACCGACGGGCGCGCCCGAGGTGCTCCACGCGATCTACGCGGGGATCGAGCCGGAACGCGTCGACCGCTGGATCGCGCGAGGGTCCGGTCTTCGCGATCTCGTCGACGAGATCGAGCGGGAGGGGCGGGTCGATCGCATCCCCTACGGCGAACTGAACCCGTCGACCTTCACCGACCTCGACACTCCGCAGGACTACGCGAGGCTCGTCCGCCGCCCAAAGGCCAATTAAATAGGGCCGGGCGCTCGCTCGGAACGTCTCCCGGCGCTCGCAGTCATGGTCCGCGTCGAGCTTGAAGGACAGTGGCGGGACGCGCGCGACGGGCTCTCCACGCTGGAATTCCTCCGCTTGGAGGGCCGGGCCGTTCCAAGCCTCTGCTATCACCCCAAGCTCGGACCGCTCCAAACGTGCGACTGCTGCCTCGTCCGCGTGGATGGCCGGATCGTCCGCGCGTGCGCGACCCCGCTCCACGACGGCGCGAAGATCGACGCCGCGGGTCCCGAGGTGCTCGCCGCCCAGCGCGCCGCGCTCGACCGGGTGCTCGAGAACCACGAGCTCGCGTGCACCATCTGCGACCGGAACAACGGCGACTGCGAACTCCACAACACCGCCCTTCGAATGGGCGTTCGCGCCCAATCGTACCGACCCAAGCCGTACCCGATCGACGACTCGAACCCGTTCTACGTGTACAATCCGGGGCAGTGCATCCTCTGCGGCCGCTGTGTCGAGGCGTGCCAGGACCTCGTGGTCAACGAGGTGCTGCACATCGACTGGAACCTGACGCCACCGCGCGTCGTCTGGGACCACGGGGTCCCGATCGATCGCTCGTCGTGCGTCTCCTGCGGCACGTGCTCGACGGTCTGCCCCGTCGACGCGATGATGGAGGTGACGATGCGGGGCCACGCGGCCCACTTCTCGAACGTCGCGCCCGCGACCCGGGAGCGGCTCGTGACGTGGTCCAAGTCCGCGGCCCCGGATCTCGGCCCGCTCTGGCTCACGAGCGAGATCGAAGCGGCCGCCCGGCACGGATCGATCCGCCGCACCAAGACGGTCTGCACCTTCTGCGGAGTCGGCTGCTCGTTCGAGGTCTGGACGAAGGGCCGGGAGATCCTCAAGGTCCTCCCGCAACCCGAGTCGCCGGCGAACGGGGTGATGTCGTGCGTGAAGGGGAAGTTCGGGTACGACTTCGTGAACAGCCCCCAGCGGCTGACCGAGCCGCTCCTGCGCGACGGGGATCGATTCCGCGAGGCCGGTTGGGATGAGGCGCTCGCTCAGGTGGCCGAGCGCCTCCGGGAGATCCGGGCGAAGTTCGGGCCGGACGCGATCGGGGTGATCGCGACATGCACCGGCACGGACGAGGAGGGCTACCTGACCCAGAAGCTCGCGCGTTCCGTGATCGGGACCAACAACGTCGACAACTGCGCGCGCTACTGCCAGGCGCCGGCGACCACCGGGCTGTTCCGTACCGTGGGCATCGGGGCCGATCCGGGTACGATGGCCGACATGGAGTCGGCGGACCTCGTGATGACGATCGGGTCCAACGCGGCCGAGGCCCATCCGGTCCTCGCGGGACGGGTGAAGCGCGCCCAGAAGCTGCGGGGCTTGAAGCTGCTCGTCGTGGACCCCCGGCGGCACGAGCTCGCCGAGCGCGCGGACCTCTTCCTGTCGCCGCGCGCCGGGACCGATCTCGTCCTCCTGAACGCCGTGAGTCGCTACCTCATCGACCAGGGCTGGGAGGATCGCGCTTTCATCGAGGGACGAACGACCGGTTTCGAGACGTTCCGTCGGTCCCTAGACCGCTACACCCTCGAATACGCCGAGGAAGTCACCGGCGTGCCCCGCTCCGAGCTCGTCCGGATGGCCGAGATGTTCCACGAAGCGAAGTCGGCCTGCATCCTCTGGGCGATGGGGGTGACCCAGCACCAGAACGGCAGCGACACGTCGACGGCGATCTGCAATCTCCTGCTCGTCACCGGCAACTTCGGCCGACCGGGCACGGGCGGCTACCCGCTGCGGGGCCACTGCAACGTCCAAGGCGTGAGCGACTTCGGATGCCTCCCAGCGTACCTGCCCGGGTACCAGAAGGTCGACGATCCCGAGGTGCGAGCCCGATTCGAGGCCGAGTGGGGGACGCCGGTCCCGACGCGCAAGGGGCTGACGAGCACCGAGATGATCGACGCGATCCTCGATGGCCGCCTCCATGCGCTCTACATCCTCGGCGAGGACAAAGTATTGGCCGACGCGGACGAGGCGAAGGTCGCGCGCGCCCTCGAGCGGCTCGACCTGCTCGTCGTGCAGGACCTGTTCTTGACCCGGACTGCGGAATTCGCGGACGTCGTCCTGCCGGTCGCCGCGAGTCTCGAAAAGGAGGGCACCTTCGTGAGCACCGAGCGAAGGCTCCAGCGGCTGTATCGGGCGCTCGAGCCGCTGGGCCACGCCCGGACCGACGGGGAGATCGTGACCGAGATCGCCCGCCGGATGGGCGCCGACTGGCACTATTCCGGCCCGGACGAGGTGCTCGCCGAGGTCGCCCGGGTCACCCCGACGTTCGCCGGCGCCTCCTTCGAGCGCCTCGAGGGCTTCCGGAGCCTGCTCTGGCCGATCCGGTCCGACGGCACGGACACTCCGGTGCTGCACACCGAACGATTCAACTTTCCCGACGGCAAGGCCCGGTTCTTCCCGGTCGACTACGCTCCGCCGGCCGACGTCGCACCCGAGTTCGACCTGACGCTCGACAACGGTCGGCTGCTCGAGCACTTCCACTGGGGGAACATGACGTACGAGGACCCGGGGATCGTGCACAAGGTGCCCGGCACGTTCGTCGAGGTCCCGACCGCCCTCGCCTCGGCGCGCGGCCTCCGGGAAGGGGACCGGGTCCGCCTCGTCTCGCCGACCGGGGCCGCGAAGGCCCGGGTGCACATCACGGACCGCGTGCAGGGCACCACGCTCTTCCTCACGCTGCACGACCGCGGGGAGGCCGCGGTGAACCGGCTCACGTCGGACGTCCGGGACGCCCCCACGACGACCCCGGACTACAAGGGCACCCGCGTGCGGATCGAGCGGATCGAGGACGAGGGTCCGCTCGAGTCCCCCGTGCCGCCCGAGAACCCGCGCGGCAAGCCCCGCCTCGCTCAGATCGGGGTCCGGGTCGACGCGAAGTGGGCCCGTCCCGAGTACCGGCCGCCCGGGAGCTAGGATGGCGCGACCGATCTCCGCCCGTCCGTCTCGCGGCGGGAGCACCGCCTGGAACGAGGCCCTCGCCCCCGAGCTCGCGGCGTCGGCGGAGGCGATCCGGCAATTGCTCGAGCTCGTGCGCCTGCTCGACGAGCGCGGAGTCCTGCGGTTCTCCTCGGACCTCTTGCGAGAGGAGGACCGCGTGGTGGCCGTGCTCACCGACCGGCTCTCGGCCCGCGACGTGCGCCGCGCGGTCCGGAACCTCGAGGTGCTCGTGAAGACGTTCCGCGACCTGGACCCCGGCACGCTCGGCGCGCTCGCCCGGGGCGTGCCGACCGCCCTGACCGAGGCGCACCGCGCGGAGCGCGACCGGCCGATGGGGATCTTCGAGATCGTGAGCACCCTGCGGGACCCGGAAGTGAACCGAGGCGTCCGCATGGTGCTC
>JASHUJ010000176.1 GCA_030040035.1 Thermoplasmata archaeon | reverse complement strand
GAGACCGGAATGCCTACTCACGAAGGTTCTCGGTTCGAGCGGGTCCCGGTGCCCGAGGATCCCGGTCGGGACCGGCGCGATTCGTTCGAGGAGATCCAGCAACCGTACTCGCTGGAAGACGCGGTGCTCGAGGCCCAGCGATGTCTCGACTGCGCGATGCCGTTCTGCGTCCAGGCGTGCCCGATCACGCAGGACTGTCGCGGCTACATCCAGCTGATCGCGCAGCGAGACTTCGATGGCGCCGCGCGGCTTACGTTGCAGGACAACTCCCTCGCCACAGTCCTCTGCAAGACGTGCTATCACTACTGCGAGGAGGACTGCGTCACGGGCGATCGCGGCGCCCCGATCGCGATCCGCCAACTCAAGCGGGCGGCCCTCGATTTCGGGAAATCGGACCTCCGCTACGTGCCGAGCGCGCCGAAGAACCAGCGGATCGCCGTCGTCGGCGGCGGCCCGACCGGGCTGAACGCCGCGTGGGAGCTCTCGCTGCGCGGCTACAGTATCACGGTGTTCGAGAAGGAACGCTACCTCGGGGGCCAGATCGAGACGATCCCGAAGTACCATCTCGATGCCGACGATCTGAACACCGATCTCGCTCGGTGGCGCGATCTCGACATCACCTACGTCATCCGAAAGGAGGGCGGATCGGATTTCACGCCCGAGTCGCTGCTCGCCGAGGGGTATCTCGCGGTGCTGCTCGCGGTCGGTGCCTCGGCGCCCCGCGAGCTCGGGGTCCCCGGCGAGGAGTTGCCGGGGGTCTTCTCGGCGCTGCCGTTCCTGCGGGAGGTCAATCTGAGCTCGGAGGAGGCGTTCGGGCGCAAGGGCCGCCACGTCGTCGTCATCGGGGGTGGCGACGTCGCCTTCGACGCGGCGCGCTCGTGCCTGCGGATGTTCCAACCGAAGGACGTCACCCTCGTCTACCGCAACGTCCGGGAGAAGATGTCGGCCGGTGACGAAGAGGTGACCGAAGCGGGGGAGGAGGGGATCCGACTGGTCTTCGAGCGCGCCCCGATCCGGATCCTCGGTCGGGAACATGTCGAAGGGGTCGTCCTCCAGCGGACACAGGCGGGGCCCCCGGATGAGCACGGGCGCTCCAAGCTCACGCTCGTGCCGGGCTCCGACGAGACGATCGCCTGCGATACGCTGGTCGTGGCGGTCGGCGAAGTGTCCGAGACGGAGGACCTGCCGAAGGAGCTGAACCTCACAATGCCGCACGGCTGGCCGCAGGGCCGGCACGCCGACTGGATGACGGATGTGGACGGAGTCTTCGCTGCCGGCGGCAAGTCGGTGGTCTTCGGTCAGGCCGCGGGCACGCGCGTCGCGGAGGCGATCGACGCGTACGTGAGCCGCAAGACCGGTCGGGCTCCGACGCCCCGGCCAGGGCAGATGGGCGGTCCCACCCCGCCCCGCCCGCCCTCGGGTTACGGCAGTCCGACGTGGAGCCTCGACTAGCGAGTCGGGGTCCACCTTCGCCCCAAGCGTCTCGCGGACGTCGGCGGCGGGGGACCTAGCTCCTCCCGTTACTGTTCGGCTACGACCGACCCGGCCGGGAAGTGGGCGTTGATACGGAGTGGACCGATTTTTGGGTCATGGCCGGAAAAGTGACCGTTCAGGTGCGACAAGCCGATGGGACGAAAGTACCGGGCGCGCGGATCCTCGCGATCAACCACGACGCCTGGTCGAAGCAACACCGCGAGTGGCACGGCACGACCGACGACACCGGGGACTACACGTGGCCGAACATGGACACCGGAACCCTCGGCGATCGGTACACGTTCACCGCGGTGCTGGAGGACGGCCGAAGCGGCAAGTGGGCGGGCGAGTCGAGGCATCGCATCAAGGGCGACACGACGATCACGCTCACCCTCACGAAGGCCTTGGAGTAGTCGGGCCCGAACCCTTTCCACGCCGCCGTCGGATCGGCCGCACGATTAAGGCTCGCGAACGTTGGCGGGGCATTTCTTCAGTCGGACGTCGTGTCCGCAGCGGCCAACTCACTAACCGACAGGGGAGTTCCTATCTGGGTCGACCGCGGCCCACGTTGGTCCATTATATTCGAGAAGCCGAATTTCGACGGAGGTCGGACGATGATCGCTGCGATGAACTGCCCGACCTGCGGCGCCCCGCTCGATGTCGCTGACACGAGCTGTCCGAAGTGTGGCTCGCTGCGCAGCGTCGCGTCGACCAGCCCCATCGACCGGATCGCCGACTCCGCGGCCGAGGCCGCGCACGACGTGGTGCGCGCGGTCCCGAGCGTGCCGAAGGTCGGCGACGAGGTCGCGGCGGCCGGCCGGGAAGTCCTCCGAACGGCTCGATCGTCCGGGAAAGGCGCCGGGACGACTGCGAAGAACTTGACGAGTCCCGAACCCTTCCCGCGGGTCCCGAGGACCGTCCGGTCCGATGTCGATCGCCGGTCCCGCGAGCGCACCGTAGCGTCGACGGGAACCTCGCGCGCACGGACCCGAGCGAGAGTTCGGGCCGACCCGGCGCGCGCGGGTCAGCACCCCAGCCAAGCTACGGAGCGCCGAGCGCGCGAGGACGAAACGTGAGCGACCCGTGCGTCGAATCACATCGCAATGCACGAGGCGACGGTCCGGCTCCCCCCAGCCGGGTACGTCGCCGGGCCCCGCTCTTCCCCGGGCGGGGCCCACCTTAGTGGAACGGACCGGCCGGCGCTGAGGGCGGCTTAGGTCTCGAGATGGGCTCGTGCCGTTGGGGCCCGGGCCAGTACCTCGGCGACGCGGGTCGCGAGGAGCGGCTTGACGATGTACTCGAGCGACTGCTCCTCGATCAGCCGGGCCACGCGGGGATCGGACGGGTCCGTCGCCGAGCAGAGGATGACGCGCGTAGCGGGATTCCGGCTGCGGAGCAGACGGGCGAGCTCGACGCCGTCCTTGGGATCCTGCGGGCCGGGGCGACCTCCCGGGCCTTCGAGAGGGTTCACGGCGGCCGGATGGAGCTCGACGTCCACGAACACGACGTTGGGCCGCCACTGGGAGGAGAGGGTCATCGCCTCGAGGATCGTCCCGGCGACCCGCAGGTTCGGGAGCTCGGCCCCGAGGCGGAGCAGCACGTCCTGGAGCAACCGGCGCGCGGAGGGCGAGTCCTCGACGACCAGGATTCGGCCGACGCGCGAGGCCGGACCGTCCTCGCGTTGCGTCAATTCTTCGCCTCCCCGGGGGCCCACGGCTCGGCGCGGGCCGCCCCGAGGTCGGGCGCTCCGCTCGGGGGGAGGAGGGTCGCCACCTGGTCCAGCAACGTCGCCCGACGGATCGGTTTCGTCACGTAGCCGCTCGCGCCGGCCTCGAACGCCTTGCGCGCATCGCCGGGCATCGCGAGCGCTGTGACGACCAGGATCGGAAGATGCGCGGTCGCGGCCGCGGCGCGCAGCTGTCGGGTGAGGGTGTAGCCGTCGCGCCCGGGCAGGGAAATGTCCATGACGACGAGATCCGGGACCGCCACCTCGATCGCGCGCTCCGCTTCGTCGGCGTCGCGCGCGGGCACGACGAGATGTCCCGCACTCTCGAGGATGATCGTGGTGAGCTTGAGGTTCTGCGGATTGTCCTCCACGACGAGGATGGCCGCCATCAGACCGCCATCCCCGCGGACGGGGCTCCGGAGGCCGCCAGCGTCGGCCGTACCCAGGGCAGCCGCACCGTGAACGTGGAGCCGACGCC
>JASHUJ010000175.1 GCA_030040035.1 Thermoplasmata archaeon | reverse complement strand
GTCGAGAAGGGGATGCTCAAGGTCCTTCGGCTCGATCCGAAGGAGACACGACAGAGCCTCGCGCGGGTCCAGGGGGACCTCGGGCGGGAGCTCAAGTCGATGGGCGCGCACCGCATCGTGGTCGACTCGGTCTCGCTGTTGAACATGCTGAGCGACGACGAGCCCGGACGGCGCACGACGCTCTTCGCGCTCGCCGGGGCGTGCCGCCAGTCGGCGGCGACGACCCTCCTCACGGCCGAGGCGGACCCGATCCATCCCGAGGTCAGTCGCGACGGGCTCACCGAGTACGTCGCGGACGGGGTGATCCTGCTCGGCTACCGGACCGGCAACGACGGGCACCGGGTCGGTCTCGCGCTCCGCATCCTCAAGATGCGGCGGACCGCCCACGTCCGCACCGTCCAGCCGTACGCCATCGGCCCGAACGGGCTCGCGGTCGACGCGAAGGCGGTCGACTTCGGCGGACCGTAGGCCGCCTTCCGCCGCGGATCCGACCCCGTTTCGGGAGCCCGTCCGTCGGGATTAGTAGTCGGCGCGGGTGTACCGTTCGAACCGTGCCCGAGACTTCGACGGGACCTCCAGAGGGGACGTCCCCCCTGGGCGCCCCTCCCACCGCCCCGGAGCCAGCCCGCTGGATCGTCTACGTCGATCTCGACGCCTTCTACGTCTCGTGCGAGTTGCGCGAACGGCCCGAGCTGCGCGGGCGGCCGGTGATCGTCGGGCCGCCTCCGAAGGACGGCCCGACCCGGGGGGTCGTCCTCTCGGCGAGCTACGAGGCGCGCAAGTTCGGCATCCACAGCGCGCAGCCGGCGGTCACCGCCGCCCGATTGTGCCCGGACGCAATCTGGATCCCACCCGACTTCCGCAAGTATGGCGAGGTGAGCGCCCAGGTGCGCGCCCGCCTCGCGCGCTTCTCGGCCGAGGTCACACCGTTCAGCATCGATGAGGCCGCCGTCACGATCGACGCCCCCGACCCGTCGGCGGCCCGCACGGTGGCGGAGGAGATCCAACGCGACCTCGCCGAGAACCTCGACCTGCCGGCGTCGCTCGGGGTCGCGACCACGCGGATCGTCGCGAAGATCGCCACGGACGCCGCGAAGCCGGGCGGGATCCGCGTGGTCCCGCCCGACGAGGTCGCCGCGTTTCTCGCCCCGCTCCCGGTGCGCGCGATCCCCGGCGTCGGACCGAAGACCGAGGAGATCTTCCAACGCCACGGCGTGCGGACGATCGGCGAGCTCGCGGAGCGCAAGCCGTCCGAAGCGGCCGGCTGGCTCGGCGGATTCGGCCGCGATCTGGTCGCGTTGGCGCGCGGGGTGCCGATCGCCTCGTCGGAGGGAGAGAGCGGGCCCCGGTCGCGGTCCACCGACCATACGTTCGCCGCCGACGTCGGCGCCTGGGCGGAGATGGAGGTGGCGGTTCGACAGCTCGCGGTCGAGTTGGCCCGCTCTCTCGCGGAGGAAGGTCTGCGCTACGGGGCGGTGGGCGTCGCCTACCGATGGGCCGACTTCACCCGATCGCAGCGGTCCCGCACCCTGCCGGCGGCGCAGGAAGGATCCGCGACCCTCGAGGAGGTGGCGCTCCGCCTGGCCCGGGAGCTGTGGGATTCCGAGCAGGCCGGCCGGGAGCGGCCGGTGCGAACCCTCTCGGTGCGCACCGAACGGCTGAGCGAGCGGACCCAACGGCAGGTGTCGCTCGACGAGTACCCGCGGGGTTCGGATCCGCGGTCGGAGAACTAACGAGCCACGTCGGGGTGCCCGAACGGTCCGGGGGGGTCGTCACGCCGAGCGATCGGGACGAGCGGGCGGTCGTCGATCTCCTCCGCCCGGACGGTCGGTTGGGCATCCCGGTCCCGGCCTACGGTGGGCGTTCCCTCGCGAACGTCCCCAGCTCCGTCGCTCGGGCGACCGGGACGGAATTGACGGGCGAGCCGGCCCCCCTCCCTGGGCTCGCGCCCGATTTGGATGTCTTCGAAGGGCGCCGGGCCGAGGGCCCGGTCGTCATGCTTCTCGTCGACGGACTGGGCTGGGCGGATCCCGCGGGAGCCGCCGAGCGGGCGGCGCTCGACTTTCCCCGCACGTGGACCGAACGCGCCCGGCCGATCACGACCGTCTTCCCGACGACGACGACGGTCGTCCTGACCAGCCTCACGACCGCCGAGCCAGCCTCGCGGCACGGCGTGGTCGGTCACCGGATGTACCTTCCGGCGTTCGGGACCGTGGCGGAGATCCTGCGGATGTCGCCGCCCGGCGTGCCCGGCGCGGATGCCCTCGCCGGCCCCGGCTGGGAGCCCGGGATGGTGTCCGGAACTCCGACCGTCTTTCGGCGCGGTCTCTCCGGGATCGCGCTGACCCGGGACAAGTACGGTCCGTCCGCCTTCACCCGAATGCTCTACGACGGCGCGACGTTCGTCGGGTTCAGCACCGCCGCGGACTTCGCCTACCGACTCTCGGAGATCCTGCGGCGTTCCGAGCCACCGCCGGTGATCTTCGCGTACTGGGACGACCTGGATACCGTGCAGCACCTCCACGGGCCGAGCGCCGAGTTCGACGCGTTCGAGGCGCGTCAGGTCCAACAGGTGCTCGCCTCGGCTCGTCGACGATTGACGCCGGAGCGAGCGCGCGACACGACGGTCCTGATCTCGGGCGATCACGGCCAGGTCCGGGTCGAGCCCGCCGCGGAGATCGTCATCGACCGCGAGCCCACGGTGATCCCCCACCTGGCCCGACCCCCGACCGGGGACCGGCGCGCGGCCTTCCTGACCGCTCGACCGGGGCACCTCGAGGCCCTGGGAGCAGCGGTCGAGCGGATCGTACCCGCGGGAAGCCACCTCCTCCCGATGACGACCGCGGTCGAGGCGGGCCTGTTCGGACCGCCGCCGTATCATCCCGAGCTCGCCGAGCGCCTCGGCGATCTCCTCGTGCTCGTGCCGCGCCCGGCGAGCGTTACGTACCGCGTCCCGGGGGCAGCGCCCCGGCC
>JASHUJ010000174.1 GCA_030040035.1 Thermoplasmata archaeon | reverse complement strand
AGACGGGAGAAGAAGTCGAAGAGGACCGGACGAAGGGCGGGGGGCGTCCCGACGATCGGGTGCTTCGCATCGCCGGCGATCACGACCGCATCGGCCCGGGCGTCCCGGGCCACTCGGAGCAGATCCTCCGCGAGCACCCGGCCGGTGCTCTCGAGGGGGCCCGCGGCGCGGCCCGGCCCGGCGCCGAGACCCAGGTGGAGGTCGGAGACGATGACCGACCGCGGCACGGCGCGGCGCGACGGTTCGAGCAGGAGCGCCGGCTCGCCGGGAATGGGTACGAGTCGTGCGCCCACCCTCCCGACCAGTCCGACGGGGCCAAGACGGTTGCGAAGCCCGGGGGGCGCTTTCCTACGCAACCCACAAGAAGGCCCGCTCCGTCGGAACGCACGGGAGGTCGCGGTCACGCTGGGTACGGCCCCGCCGACAGTGGACCGGATCCGGTACCGGCCCCCCGGCGCACGTCGTCCCAACGGCGAGCGGAATTCAGCACGCGCCGCGACTCCGCCGCAGCTTGTTATATTAAATAGAAGCGGTAACTCATCACTCCGGGTGAGGAGTATTGGCGCCGTCGCGTGAACGCTGGATCGGACGGATCCGCTCCCGGCTCGAACAGGCCGGGTTTTACGTCGCGGACGCCCACGGGATCCGGCCGTCGAGCTTCGATCTCGCCGCCCGTCGCGACTCGACCCTCCTGCTGGTCAAGGCGCTGAAGAACATCGACGCGTTCGACGCGGAGGAGGCCGAGCGCCTGCGCGAGCTCGCCCAGCTCCTCCCCGCGACGGCGATCGTCATCGGCCAGACCTCGGGCGCCTCGGAGCTCGATGCCGGCGTCGTCTACACCCGCTATGGCGTCTCGATCATCAACGAGGAGACCCTCCAGGAGTTCCTCGAGAAGGCCCTCCCGCCGTTCCTCTACGCGAGCCCCGGCGGAACGTTCGCCCGGATCGACGGCGACCGGTTGCGGGAGCTGCGGACCGGCCGGGGGCTCTCGCTCGGCACGCTCGCCTCGATCGCGGGCGTCTCCCGACGCGCCATCCAGCTGTACGAGGACGGCGCGGGCGCCGAGATCACGGTCATCGAGCGGATCGAGCAGTACCTGGGCGAGCCGGTCGTGCGACCGGCGGACCTGTTCGGACCTCCCGCGCCGCGCCGTCCCGCGGAGGAGTCCCCGGACGGAGACGGGGAGGCCCCGCCCGAGGCCGCGCGCCGATCGAGCGGCGACCCGTGGCGCGACGCGGTGCTGAACCAGCTCGACGGCATGGGCCTCGACATCACGCTCACCGCCCGCGCCCCGTTCGACGCGCTCGGGCGCACGACCGACGATCTCCTCCTGGCCGCGATCGGCAGCCTGCGGACCGCGCTCCACCGGGCCGAGGTCCTCCATGGGCTCGCCCACGTCGCCGAGGGGCACGCGATCTTCGTCGTGCGCGAGCAGGTGCACCGCGCGTCGATCGGCGGGCTGCCGATCCTGAACCCGGCGGAGCTGAAGCGCCACCGGGACGCCGACGACCTGCTCGAGGAGATCTCCGAACGGGAAGGCCCGTGATCACCGCGCGGATCCCACCGAACGGCGCGGTCTTCCTGGTGGCCCCGGTGCGCGGGCTCAGCGCGGAGGTCGGCCCGGCGATCGAAGCCCTCGCGCGCTACGGGCCCGATCTGATCGGGCTCGGGCTGTCGGCCGAGGAGATGCGGGGCCTCGTCGACTACTTCGTGATCGCGGAGGCGGAACCCGTGGTCCCGCTCTCGCCGACCGAGACGAGCGAGGTCCGGGGCCTTTCCCGGTTCGGCGAGGTCCGGGTCCCGAACCCGACGTTCATCGAGATCCTGCGCTGGGGGCAGTCCCGGTCGATCCCGGTCGCCCCGCTCGACCCGAGCGACGAGGAGTCGGCGCACCTGTTCGCCGAGCACATCGGCTACGTCGAGCTCGTGCGCCGTACGGTCCGCGAGCGGCGGATCTCCCGCCACCCGCCGACCCCGAGCACCCCGGACGAGTTCGCGCTCGCGTGGGACCAAGAGGTCGCCGCGGGCCGGGGATCGCGCGGGCTCGCCGGGGCCCGCGACCGCTACCTCGCCCGCGAGGTCGCCCGGCTGCGCCCCGGTCGGGCGCGGACGGCGGTCGTGGTCGATCGGGAGCGCTTCGACGAGGTGCGGCAGTACCTCGCGGACGGCGTCCCACCGTCGATGAGCGACACGTGAGACGCGGGCGTCAGTCTTCGCGGGCGAGGATCGCTTCGAGGCGCGAGCGCGCGGCGCGACGGAACTCCTCGAGCGTCCCTTCGTTGACGAGCATCCCGTCGGCGAGGGCGAAGGCGTTGCCGATCCCCCACTTGAGCTCCCGACGGTCCCGGTCGTAGAACTCCTGGAGATCGACGCCGTCGTCCGCCCGGTTGCGGCTCGCCATGCGGGCGTGGCGGGTCTCGGGCGAGGCGAAGATCCCGAGGACGAAGAGGTCCCCGAAGTTGTGGCGGAAGACCGTCACCTCGGCGTCGGAGCGGCAGCCGTCGACCAGCATCCGGGTCTCGGTGAGCTTCGGGAGCGCGCGCTGGGCCCAGACCCCGGCCCCGTGCTTCTCCCGCTCCTCGCTCGCGATGCGGGCGACGTTGGCGTTCGTGAGCGGGAGGCCGCGGCGCCGGGTCTCGTCCCGCACGAGGTCGCCCATCTTGAGGGTCGCGAGCCCCATCGATCGGGCGACGGCGATCAGCTCGTCCTTGCCCGAGCCGGGCATCCCGACCGTGACGACCAGTTTCATAGCGTGCCGGGCGGCTCGTCCCTCGCGGAGGGCCTCGCCGGGGCAGCGGTCGAGGTCAGGTGCGACGCCACGTCCTGCTCGGTGACCAGCTG
>JASHUJ010000019.1 GCA_030040035.1 Thermoplasmata archaeon | reverse complement strand
TCGTCGGCGTCGCGCGCGGGCACGACCAGATGGCCCGCACTCTCGAGGATGATCGTGGTGAGCTTGAGGTTCTGCGGATTGTCCTCCACGACGAGGATGGCCGCCATCAGACCGCCATCCCCGCGGACGGGGCTCCTGAGGCCGCCAGCGTCGGCCGTACCCAGGGCAGCCGCACCGTGAACGTGGAGCCGACGCCGACCTCGCTCTGCACGGTGATCGATCCTCCCATCAGGTCGACCAGCTTCTGCGTGACGGGAAGGCCGAGCCCGATGCCGGCAGAGGTCGTCCCCGGACCGGCGGCGGAGACCTGCTCGAACTCACGAAAGATCCGCGGGATGTCGTCGGGCGGGATCCCGATCCCCGTGTCCCGCACCCGGAGGGCGAACCGCGCGTCGCCCTCGGGGACCGCAGCGATCTGGACCTGCCCGCCCTTCGGCGTGAACTTGACGGCGTTCGAGAGCAGGTTGTACAGGATCTGCTTGAAGCGGAGGTGGTCGAGCGAGATCCGTCCCAGCGCCGGCGAGACCTCGACGCGCAGGCCCAGCTCGTGCTCCTGGAGCTGGAGCCGAAGGGACGAGCACACTTCGTCGATCGCCTCGGCGAGGACGAACGGTACCGAGTAGAGCACGATCTTGCCGGACTCGACCTTCGCGAGGTCGAGGACGTCGTTGATCAGCGAGAGGAGGTGGTTCCCGCTGTTCAGGATCGTGGTGACGTATTCGCGCTGGTCCGCGCTGAGCGTCGCGTCCTCCGACGTGAGCAGGAAGTCGGAGAACCCGATGATGCTGTTCAGCGGCGTCCGCAGCTCGTGCGACATTCGGGCGAGGAAATCGCTCTTCATCCGGTCGGCCTCGCGCACGCGCTCGTTCTGGACCTCGAGCTCGCGGTTCCGTAGCTCGAGCTGCTCCTGGAGCCGCTTGGCGTCGGCAATGTCGTGCAGGGCGGCGATGACGCCGTAGGCGTGCCGCTTCCCGTCGACGAGGGTCGTCGCGCTGCAGGAGACATCGACGACTCCCCCGCTCGCCTGGCGCAATTTGAGTTCGAAATTCTTCACGCGTCCGTCGGCGCGCAGGCGTTCGAAGACGTCGGTCGCGGCCGACCGGGGCACGATGAGCTCGTGGAGGCGCCCGCCGATGAGGACTTCGCGGGACGTCCCGCTCAGGAGCTCCATCTCCTTGTTGACGTCGGTGATCCGACCCTCGAGATCGGTGATGAGGAGGCCGTCGATCGCGGACTCGATGAGGCCACGGTTGTACGACTCGGAGTCGCGCAGCCGCTGCTCCAGCCGCAGCTCCTCGGTGATGTCCTTCGAGATGCTCAGATAGCCGACCGGCCGGCCCGACCGGTCGCGGCGCGCGCTCACGGTGATGCGGGCGGCGAACGTCTCCCCGTTCTTGCGAACGCGCGTGACCACGCCTTCCCAGACGCCGTCGCGCAGCGCGGCCTCGAAGATCTCCTCGACCTTACCCGAGGTGACGTCCTCGCGGCGGTGCAGCAGCCGGACGTTCTGTCCCATGATCTCCGACGCCGCGTAGCCGTAGATCCGTCGCGCACCGGCGTTCCACAACAGGAAGGTGCCGTCGAGGTGGGTCGCGACGATCCCGTACTCGGTCGAGGCGTTCAGCAGACTCGAAAGCACCGAGGCATAGTCCGAGTTCGGTACCAGTTGCTCGGATTCGTTCACGGGGGGTCTCGGGGAGTCGAGCCGGTCCGGCGCGGCGGTCCCGTCGGGGTTCCCAGCGGTTCCATCCGACATCGAGAGATAAACGCCTCCGTTCCCGTTCGGTTACGGTCTCTCCCCTCGGATACTCCGACCGTTGAGCGACCTCGCTCCGCTCCGCACCGCGATCAGTGCTTCGAGGGTCCCGACGGCTCGATCTTCGAGTCGTTCCGATCCGTGGCGTGTCGCCGAGCCGCGAGCTGGTCCAGATAGAGCAACACCGGGTCCGAGAGCCAGGCGATCGTCCACCCCTGATCGGTGAGCGCGTACTGAACGCGCGGCGGTCGGGCGTCGACGATCTCCCGCCGCACCATCCCGCTCGCCTCGAGCGCTTTCAACTTGAGCGAGAGGACGCGGGGACTGATCCCCGGGAGCGCGCGGCGCAGTTCCTCGAAGCCGGCCGAGGGAGCCGAATGCAGGGCGACGAGAACCTCCATCGACCACTTTCCGAACACCGCGCGGACCAGCCGGACGTCCTTCGAGGGTCGGCGCGGACCGGGCGTCGCGGAACCGGCCAGATCGTTCACCCGCTCCACCAGGCGCACCGCTGACTCTCGGAACTCCCGGAAGCAGCGGTCGATCTCCTCCCACGGCAACTCCGCCGCGCGACGCTCGGAACCGGCCGGTAGAGGTCGCTCGTGGCTGGCCGACGGGCGATTCATGGCGTCGCTCCACCGGTTCCGGCGATATAACGAACGGGGACGAGCACTCGCGGGGGCGCCCGTCGAAGTCCGCGCCCGAATTCGGGCGGCCCCTCGATGGAGGCCGCCGAGCGTTCCGAATCGGTTACGAAGTAAGCCTTCGCCAACGAGGGCGGGTGGCGCCTTATCTACCCCGGGCGCGGCTGGAAGACTCGAGGTGACGCGCATGGCCATCCATCGGGTCAGTCTGCTGGGAGCGGTCCTCTTGGTCCTCCTGGTCGCACTGCTCTTCGTCGTCATCGGACCCCTCGGACTCCTCCTGCTGATCCTGGCCGCCGTGCTCGTTTGGTACGCCTTCGGGCCCGGGTCTCGCGGCTCGGTGACGGTGACCACGGATTGAGGAGGAACGAACATGGGTGCAACGAGCGTGGGGCGTCTGCCTCTCGGAGTAGCGATACTCGCCGTACTGGTCGGGGTCTTCGGATTCTTCGTCCTGTTAGCGGGCCTCCTCCTGCTCCTCCTGGGCGTGGGCATCGGACTCGCGACGAGCGCGAGCATCTTCGGCTTTAGCGGCGCGGTCGCCGGGTTGATCATCTTACTGGTCGGTGCGGTCGTGCTGGCCGTGGCGTTCGGCCTGTGGGATCAGGAATTGTGGGCGCTGGTCCTCGCGATCATCGTCCTGCTCTTCTACGCCGTCGTCGAGTTCCTCTCCGCCTCCTGGCTAGGACTGCTCATCGTCGTCGCGCTGTTGGTGTATCTCGTGGCGGTCTCGAACCACTTCGACTGAGCGGAGCGCGCCGGCCGCGGACAGCGCGACCCGCGTCGACGCGTTGGCTCGGGGCAACCGGAGCGTGGCAGTATCGGACCGCGGCTCTTCCCGAGCCCGCCGGCGAATCCGACCCGACCGATCGCGGGTTCGGGCTTCAAATATCGGCAATTGGATTCGCCCGGCCCCTGAGGTGCTCGGATGCTCGGGACTCGGAGCGGCCTCGCCACCGCAGCGGTCGTCGCGATCAGCGTCGCCAGTTGGAGTTTGTCAACGGCGTTCGAATCGGCCGCCGCGCCCAACCCGGGGTCGCGCCCCGCATTCGGGGGACCGACGACGACGCCTACTTCGTGCGACTTCACCCAGTTCGCCGACGACGTGGCCCTTGGGGGGACCTTCCTGTTTGGCGTCGACTGCGCCCCGCTCGTCTTTGCACAGGCGCGGACGATTCCCTCGAAGCTGCAGGTCAACATCAGCGGCAACAGCTATGACCCGATGCTAAGCGGGGGCTCCGAGACCCGCCTTTTCGTCGTCGAAGGGGGCCACCTCAACCTCAGCGGCGTCCAGGTGGACTCGGGTGCTGCCATCGAAAAATCCGGGAAGGACGGGAAGAACGGGGCCGACGGCAAGAACGGTGGCGCCGGAGTTAGCGGGTCCTCCGGAAGCTCGGGAAAGCCCGGTAAGTGTGGCAATCCCGGGAAGAAGGGAACCCCCGGCCACAATGGCACCAACGGTGGGGATGTAGGGATCGCGAAGGGCGGCGCGATCTGGATCAAGAAAGGCACGGTGATCCTGACCGACGACTCGTTCGAGTACAACTCCGCCCGCGGCGGCTCGGGGGGGTACGGCGGCTCCGGCGGGCTCGGCGGCGGCGCGGGCGAAGGCGGAGAGGGGGGCTCCGGCTACTACGGTACCAATGGCGGCGCGGGCGGTGCGGGAGGATCGGCTCAAGGAACTCAACCGTCGGCGGGCGGGTGCCACGGCGGTCACGGTGGACCCGG
>JASHUJ010000173.1 GCA_030040035.1 Thermoplasmata archaeon | reverse complement strand
AAAGGGCGGAATCGGACCCTTCCGAGGCAATGTGCTTGCCGTCCAACCGCTAGCGCAGACCGATCACCGAGCCGACATGGGCGAGCTCGTGGACGACGTCGGGGGACGAGATCCGATCAAAATTACGAGGAGCGCCCGCGGGCGACCGAAGACTCTATGGGGTACCTCGTTCCGATGCGCCATTCGAATTCGTGGATCACCCTCCGCGCCGTCTCGGCGATGCCCATTGTGGACCTTCCGCGACTGGAGAGGTATTTGAAGCACGACTCCGTTGCTAGCGGTCGTCGGGGGCTTCGAATGGCCGTCAGGTGGTTGCTAGTCAGGTGGGGGCGTGGACGTGCCTCGCTTTGGCTGCGGGCTGGTGTGATACTCATCCTGCTGGTTGTCGAACTCGCGTGGGTGGGCCTGGGGCTCGGAACGGTTCCGCCAGTCAATCTCACTCACGGGCCGGGGGCCGTCTCCTTCGGTACAACGGTGTCGACCGGCAGGGGCTCCCAAAGTTCGCGGATCGGACCGATGACGGGAGCGGGGTCGAATGCGGCGACCAGTACTGCGCCATCGACGGTTGCGGTCGGTTCTTATCCGGACGCTGTGGCCTACGATAGCGGCAACGGTGACGTTTACATTGCCAACGGGGACTCTGGCAACGTTTCGGTCGTTGACGGAGCGACGGGGGCGGTCATCCGCTCGATCTCAGTTGGCTCGGAGCCGGGAGCAGTGGCGTATGATGTCGAGAACGGGAACATCTACGTGGCGAATGCGGGCTCAAGCAACCTGTCGGTCGTGAACGGACCTTCCGACAAGGTCGTCGGGTCGATCCCGGTCGGGACCGATCCCGAGGCCATCGCGTACGACACGATCAACGGATACCTCTACGTCGTCAATTGCTATTCGTTCAACGTCAGCGTAATCGACGGAGCGTCGAATGCCGTCATTAAGTGGATTCCTGTAGGTTCAAACCCCGCCGGGATCGCGTTCGACCCATCGAACGGATACCTCTACGTAGCTGACAGAGGTTCTCATAACGTGACGGTGATCAATGGCGCTACGGAAAAGCGGGTCAAGTCGATTCCGGTCGGATTTGATCCCTCGGGCATAGGATACGACAGCGATAATGGATACGTCTACGTCACCCACCCCGATCGCGACGATCTGACCGTGATCAACGGGACTACGGACTCGGTCGTTGGAACCATCGCGACCGGTGAGCGCCCCGACTCGGTGGTGGCCGATGCGACGAATGGGATCGTCTATGTCCCCAACTATTGGTCCAAGGATGTGGCCGTGCTTAACGGATCGACCGATCAGGTCGTGCTCGACGTGCCGGTGGGTAACCTACCGGATGCGCTCGCGTACGATAGTGGGTCGGGATATCTGTTCGTGTCCAATGGCGGATCCGACTCGGTTTCGATCATCGACGCTCGCGGCTGTGCTTCCTGTAAGGCGAGTTTCAACGAATCCGGGCTCCCCGCGCGCACGCGCTGGTGGGTGAACCTCACGGATGGCCAGAGTTTCAGTTCGCTGCTGCCGACGATTTCGTTCAAGGAGCCGAACGGCACCTACCACTTCAGCATCGCCACGACCGACAAGGAGTATCAGTACCGGGCGTTGGGCGAGTCGGGAAGCACCGTCGTCGTCTACGGCTCCGAAGCGACTAAGGCCCTCAAGTTTACCCGAGTCACGTACCGGATCACCTTCACCGAGAGCGGCTTACCCAGCGGGACAGAGTGGTGGGTGAATCTCACGAACGGCCGAACGCTTCACTCGACCCACTCGACGCTCAGCTTTGGAGAGACGAATGCCACGTATGGTTACACTACTTCCTCGGCCAACGCGAGCTACGCGGGGGAGAGCGGCAATTTCACTGTGAACGGTGGAGTGGTCGCGGAGGCTGTCCAGTTTAGATTGGATCCGAAGCTGCCCGAGCTCGCGGGGGCGTCCAGCTTCCCTGGGGTGAGCCGGCTGACCGCCCGACGATCGACGTGATCGGGCTCGAGTCCGCGTCCAGCACGACTTCAATCAACGAGGCGATCGGCACCTACCACCTCGATACCGCCAGGACCCGCGCTGGGGCGAAAACGGGTAGCGTTAACATTCAATCGCGATAAGTCGTTAATTAACGAAAATACGTTAATCCTACACCGTCGGAAGGAATCGCGAGCTGAGCCAGACCGGGGAGTGGGTGCAACCCGTATTCGACCTGCTGTCGCCGCGCCCCGACTACTCGGTCCAGCTTAGTTGAGGCTCGGGGATCCCGAGCTTGCGGCCGTAGTCCTGGGCTTGCCCTCGGCCGGCCGGATCGCCCCGAGGATATCGGAACGTCCGTCCGGGGTAGACCACGTACGTCTCGGTCGAAGACGAGAAGTTGGCGTACCACCCGATCGGATCGAGGGCTCCGGCGAGCCGGTCCGCGAGTTCCCCGGCCCGCTCTTCCTCGAGCTCGAATTCGATCACGCACCAGACCGGAGCCACCCCGACCGCGATCTGCTGCGGAGAGAGCTTGGGTCGTCCGCGCGATACCTCGGTGACGGTGAATCGAAACTCCGTGAGCGACGCCTCTTCTCGAAGACTCTCGATGATGAGCGTTCCCTTGATCATGGGCGCCCCTCGCTCAGCCGCCGAGAGCCCGCGGGACGCTCGGGGTGGGCCCCCCGGGTGGGTTCATCGCATGCTCCCGGCACCGGTAGTACGCCCAAGCGAAGAGGAGCGAGGGCGCGATCTTGATCAGCCCCAGGATGTCCGACGTGGTCTCGATCTGGCTGATCGGGCCCGAATTGAAGCTGGTCCCCGAGGTCGCCTGACTGACGGCCGTGGCTACTTCCGGCCAGAGGATCAGAAGGATCACAATGGAGGTCACCACGCCCGACAGGAATCCCAACCACAGGAGGATCCGGGTCGCGCGGTCGGCCAGCGCGTAGACCATGATCACTTGGCTCAGTGAGCCGAGGATGCCGAGGACCGCCGCCCCGACGAACAGCCACTCGAGGTCGCTCGTCAGCGCCGCGCCGAACGCGGAAAGGCTCGTCCCTGCGGGCGGGACCTGACTGATCAGACCGAGGACGAACGAGACGCCGAGGATGATGCCGGCGAAGAGCGTCAGGACGTACAGGACGCCCCCGACGACAACGTAGCGGTGGTGCGCCTCACCGTACCCCCGACGACCCAGGAACACGAAGATGATCCCGACCAGGGCCAGCAGTCCCCCGATCGTGCCAACGTACGGGATCCAGCTGATCGCGAAACCGATCACCAGGAGCAGGAGCCCGGTGACCGTACGATCCCGATCGGCGGCCTGGAGGTTCGGTAGGTAGAGCGGTGAAACGCGCGGCCAGGGCGTCGGCGGCGGTAAGGGGGCCGAATACGGCGGCCCGACCGCCGAACGGCCGGCGGTGGAGGTCGCCATCCCGCAGCGAGAACAAAAATTCGCGCTCGCGGAGACGGGAGCGCCACAGTTGGGGCAGAACCGGGGCGCGGAACTCGACGTACCGAGGTCGCCGGGAACGGCCCCCATGCTTGGAAGGAACCGACCATCGTTCCTTCGGATAGCACTTCCGAAACGGGCCCTCGCGATCGCCGAGCAGCGTGGACCAGCCCGCCTATCCCCCGGGCCGTAGGGGGAGACGGGATTGAGTCGAGCCGATGGTGCGATGCCCTAGGGGACCTTCCCCGAGAGGATCGTCCACAGCTTCGCGGGGTCGATGTTCCCCCCGGAGACTAGCGCAACCGTCGTCGACGCTTCGCCGCCCGCCCGAAGGGCTGCGGCCACCGCGGTCCCCGCGGCGCCCTCCGCGACCACGTGGTGCCGTTCGA
>JASHUJ010000172.1 GCA_030040035.1 Thermoplasmata archaeon | reverse complement strand
GAGAACGGCTTCCGGGAGCTCGGCAGTCGCGACTACGACCAGCAGGCCGCGGAGTACCTCGCGTTGTTCCGCGAGCTCCTAGTCGACGGGGGCGGCTAGGGGGCCCGGACCGGCCGCTCCGGCGAGCACCGCGAGCACCGGGGGCGGGATCGGCGCCTCGGCGGGCGGTCGGGCCGCGCGCGTGCGCTCGAACGCCTGTCGGCAGTACTCGGAGGACGAGTCGATATGGAGGTAGTGCCGGCCGAGCCGCCGGGCGACGGCCGCGACCGTCCCCGTGCCCCCGAACATGTCGATGACGACGTTCCCCCGGTAGCTGTAGAACTTCACGAGCCGCTCGATCAGGGCTTCCGGGAACGGGGCCGGGTGACCCGCCCGGCGGCGTTCGGGCGGGATCGCCCAGAAGCCATCCGAGAACGTCTCGAACTCCTTCGCGGCGATGTCGACCGCCGTGGGGTCGCCGGGCAGCTTCCACTGCTCCTTCGAGAAGACGAGCACGTACTCCCAGGACGGCACGATGTGCGGGTTCGAAGGGCTCCGCCAGCTGCCCCACGCCGTGCGGCGTCCCATCGTCTGCTTGTACCAGATGATCTCCGTGCGCATGATGTAGCCGAGCCGGCGCAGGTCGGTGGACAGATCGTGGTGGATCGGTCGGAAGTTCTTGATCGAGGTCGGGGCGACGTTCAGGACGAACCGTCCCCCCGGGACGAGCACGCGGTAGAGCGCGCGCCAGACGTCGCCGAGCCACGCGAGGTACTCGTCGTGCGGGCGATCGTCCGTGTAGCCCCGGTACGGGAGACGAAGGTTGTAGGGCGGACTCGTGATCGCGAGATGGACGCTCGCCTCGGGCACGGAGTCGAGCACCGCGATCGCATCGCCCTCGACGATCCGATCGAAGACCCGCGGGCTCCGCGGCCCCGGCGTTCGGCGCGGCATCGGGACGCCGGAGCGAGCTGCCGGCTATAGCGTTCGCGTCGCGGAGCCGTGGGCCGCGGCCCGGGCCGTCGAGTGGAGACGGCCGGGCTATTTCGAGGCCCGGTCGACTCGAATTCACCTCGAACGATCACGCTGCTGAAGGGGACCTTATAATCTCGGCCCGGGTCCGCGCGACCGACGTCCGATGACCGTCCAGCTGTCCGTCGTGCGGGAGATCGCGCCGGGGGAGCGGCGGGTCGCGCTGGTGCCCGAGGTCCTCAAGGCGCTCGCGAAATCCGGTACCCCGGTCGCGGTGGAATCGGGCGCGGGTCTCGCGGCGGGTTACCCGGACGACGGGTACGTCGCTGCGGGGGCGACGCTCGGCTCCGATCGGTCCGCGATACTCGGGGGTGCCCAGATCGTCCTCAAGGTACAGCCCCCGACGAAGGAGGAGATCGCGGCGATGCCGCCCGGGACGGTCGTGGTCGCCGTCGTCAATGCGAACCGGAACCTCGAGCTCGTGCGCCGGATGCGGGACGCCCGGCTGACCGTCTTCGCCCTCGAACTGGTCCCTCGGATCACGCGCGCCCAGAGCATGGACGTCCTGAGCTCCCAGGCGACGGTCGCCGGGTACCGGGCGACGCTGATCGGGGCTGAGCTCGCCCCGAAGTTCCTTCCGATGTTGACGACCGCCGCCGGGACGATCCGACCGGCGAAGGTCCTCGTGCTCGGCGCGGGCGTTGCGGGTCTCATGGCGATCGCGACGGCCCGGCGGCTGGGCGCGGTGGTCGAAGGGTACGACGTCCGGCGCGCCGCGGGTGAGCAGGTCCGCAGTCTGGGAGCGAAGTTCCTCGAGCTCCAGATCAACGCCGAAGCGGCCGGTGGCTACGCACGGGAGCTCACGAACGAGGAGAAGCAACAGGAGGCTGCGATGGTGGCGGACGCGGTCACCCAGGCGGACATCGTGATCACCACGGCCGCCATCCCGGGCCGGCGGGCCCCGATCCTGGTGCGGGCGCCGATGGTCGAGCGGATGCGTCCGGGCTCGGTGATCGTCGATCTCGCGGCGGAGACCGGCGGGAACTGCGAGCTCACGAAGCCTGGAGAGACGATCGTCGCGCACGGGGTCACGATCGCGGGTCCGCTCAATCTGCCGAGCCAGCTCGCCTTCCACGCGAGCCAGATGTACGCGAAGAACCTCCAGTCGTTCCTCTCGCTGCTCGTCGGGAAGGACGGGACGCTCGTCACCGACTACTCGGACGAGATCCTCGCCGGGAGCCTCCTCCTCACCGGCGGCGAGGTCCGGCACCGGCCGACCGCCGAGCTGCTCGCGGGAGGCTCGTAGACCGATGGCCGCGGACCTGTGGACGGCGCTGTTCATCGCGATCCTCGCCGCGTTCACCGGCTACGAGGTCATCAGCCGGGTCCCGGTGCTCCTCCACACCCCGCTGATGAGCGGGTCGAACTTCATCCACGGGATCGTCCTCGTGGGGGCGATCGTCGCCCTCGGGTTCGCCACGACCCCGCTCGAGCAGGCGATCGGCCTCGCGGCGGTCATCATGGGCGCGCTCAACGTGACGGGCGGCTACATGGTCACGGTCCGGATCCTCGCGATGTTCGACCGATCCCGGTCGAAGGGGGGTCCGAAGTGACCTCGTGGATCCAGGACGTCATCGACGCGGTCTACGTCGTCGCCGTCCTCGTGTTCATCCTCGGCCTGCGGGCGATGAGCGCGCCGACGACGGCGCGGCGCGGGATCGTCTTCGCCGGCGCGGCGATGCTGCTCGCGGTCGCGGTGACGTTCTTCAGCCCGCACCTCTCGAACTTCCTCCTGATCTTCCTCGGCGTCGCGATCGGCGGGCTGGGCGGCTGGTACTGGGCGCGCGTCGTGAAGATGACCGCGATGCCGCAGATGGTCGCGATGTTCAACGGGATGGGGGGCGGCTCGGCGGCGGCGATCGCCGCGGTGGAGCTCCTGACGAACGTGTCGAGCCCGGCGACCGCGGGGCTCAGCATGGCCGGCGCGATCATCGGCTCGATCTCGATCGCCGGGAGCGTCATCGCGTTCCTGAAGCTCCAGGGCTGGATGCGCTCGAAGCCGATCGTGCTCCCGGCGCGCCAGGTGCTCAATACCGGCGTCCTCGCCGTGGGCGTCGCGTTCGGCGGGTACGCGCTCCTCGTCGCGGACACGTTCTGGCTCCTCCCCTTCTACGTCCTCCTCCTGCTCTACGGCCTCCTCCTCACGCTGCCGATCGGCGGCGCCGACATGCCGGTCGTCATCAGCCTGTTCAACGCGCTCACGGGGATCGCGGTCGGGCTCGACGGGTTCGCCCTCGTGAACGGGCCCCTCGGCGACGCGGGCTACGCGATGGTGATCGCGGGCGTCCTCGTGGGCGCGGCCGGCTCGCTGCTCACTTACCTCATGGCGAAGGCGATGAACCGCTCGGTCGCGAACGTCTTCTTCAGCGCGTTCGGCGCCCAGGAAGAGACCGGCGCCGAGGTCCGGGGCCAGCTCAAGCCGATCGACGCCGCCGACGCGGCGGTCACGATGGCGTACGCGAACCAGGTGATCATCGTCCCCGGCTACGGGATGGCGGTCGCGCAGGCGCAGCAGAAGGTGAAGGAGCTCGCCGACCTCCTCGAGTCGAAGGGCGTGCCGGTGAAGTTCGCGATCCACCCGGTCGCCGGGCGGATGCCGGGCCACATGAACGTCCTCCTCGCCGAGGCGGGGATCTCCTACGACAAGCTGTTCGACCGGGACGAGATCAACGCGCAGTTCCCCGCGACCGACGTCGCGTTCGTCATCGGGGCGAACGACGTGGTGAACCCCGCGGCCCACCGGCAGGGGAGCCCGCTCTACGGGATGCCGATCCTCGATGTCGAGCTCGCGAAGACCGTCATCGTCAACAAGCGCGGGCAGGGGAAGGGATTCGCCGGGGTCGAGAACGACCTCTTCTACCGGGACAACTGCCGGATGCTCTACGGGGATGCGCAGACCGCGGTCGGTCAGCTCGTCAGCGAGCTGAAGAAGGCCGCCTAGGAGCCGGCGATGCCCGCGATCCGCCGCGTCCGTCCGGCGCGCGCTGCCGGTGCGAAGCACCGCCGGTGGGGTCGCCTGCGCCCGGCGACCGAGCGGGACCTGCCCACTCTCGTCCGCCACCGCCGGGCGATGTTCCTTGAGATCCGTCGACGCTCGAAGCGCGAGATGGACCGGCACGACCGCGTCTACCGTCGGTGGGCCCGACGCGGCCTGCGCGCGGGGGAGTTCTTCGCGTTCGTCGTGGAGGCCCCCGACGGCCAGCTCGCGGGCAGCGGCGCGATCTGGCTCCAGCCGCAGCAGCCCCGGCCGGGCCGCTGGATGGCCGAGCGGTTGCCCTACATCCTCTCGATGTACACCGAGCCCGCGGCCCGCGGCCGCGGGATCGCCTCGCGGCTCGTCCGACGGATGGTCCGCTGGGCGAGCGAACGGGGCTACCCGCGCATCTTCCTGCACGCCTCGTCGATGGGCCGTCCGGTCTACCAGCGCCTCGGCTTCGAGAGCGGCAACGAGATGCGCCGCGAGCTAGCGCCCCGTCGTCGCCGCGGGCGGCGCTGACGGTCCGGGCGCGGTCCGTCCGACCTCCCGCCACAGCTCGACGAACAGGCCGAGCAGCAGAGCGGTCAGGGCGAGATCGAGCACGTCGCTCGGCCAGAAGAGCCCGTCGAGCTGCGCCCAGACGAGGTAGGCGACCTCGTAGTTCACCGCGCCGACGACGCCGATCCCCCAGAGCCACCAGCGCGCCCGCACCCCGACCAGCGCGACCGGCAGGAGCCAGATCAGGATCGAGAACGACAGGAACGGCGTGAGCAGCGCGATCCCCGTGAGGACGAGCGCCGCGCCCAGGAGCGGCGATCGCACTCGCCAGACCACCACGAGCACGAGGGCGAGCGTGAGGGCCGCCTGGACCTCCGCGATGAGCCCGAGCGTCGGGAGCGCGTTCGCGAGGAGCAGCACGCCGTAGAAATTGAGCGAGAACGACCGGCGGGAGATCTGGCTCACGAACACGGGGTCGAGGAACTCGGCGCCCCAGCGGAGGTAGGAGAGCGCGGTGATCCCGGCGAACGTGACGGCGACGAGCGCGAACCCGATCGCCCGCTCCCGACGGGCCGAACCCGCGAGCCCGAGTTGTACGAACACGTTGGGGAACCGCGCGGTCGAGAGGAACCCGCCGAGGACCGCCGCCCAGCGTTCGCGCCGTCGGGTCAGCTCGAGCGCGGCGAGGACCGTGACGGGGACGATCGCGTTCGTCGCGCCGTCGATCTGGAGCGCGACGAGCGGGAAGAGGAGCACCGAGCTCGCGAGATACAGGAGGACCCAGCGGCGGTCGTCCCCGGCCGTCCGCCACGCGAGCGGCACGAGGGCGAACGCGATCGCCCCCCAGATCGCGTAGATCCCCACGATCCCGCCGAGGCTCCCCAGCGCGTCGATCAGGACGGCGGCGAATCCGTACGGGATCTCGTGGACGCCGCCGCAGATCGAGGCGGTGAACGGATTGCCGCCGGACCAGAACGCGCGACCGGACGCGACGAGCCCGTAGCCGTCGCTGGCCGGCGAGCAGGCGTAGGCCCCGCTCAGGACGCCGTAGCCTACGACCGCCGCGAAGGCGACGACCATCCCGACCCAGACCGGCAGCCAGTCGAGCCAGGCGAGATCGTCGCGGCCGCTAATCCGTTGGAGCGCCCGTCGCCCGGCGGCTCGCCACGCCCCGGCGTGGGGCCGAGCCGCGGAGAGGACGGCGAAGTTCGCGACCGCGAACGCCGCGACGACGGCCCACGTGATGAGATCGTACCCGCCGACCGCCGCCATCGGGGATCGCTCGGGGTCCAGCCGGGCGCCGGTATTT
>JASHUJ010000171.1 GCA_030040035.1 Thermoplasmata archaeon | reverse complement strand
CGTCCACCTCACCCTCGATCCGTCGCAGACGCTGTTCGCGACGTTCGCCGAGTACCCCTCGAAGTGGACGTTCAAGGAGAACTTCGACTTCGGAGCCGTGAAGACGATCGAGCTGAACGACCGGGCGCCGGGATGGATCGGCTTCACCATGCGGTTCTGGTTCTACCGGACGCCCGAAGGCAAGCCCCGCCTGCGCGGGATCTTCGAGTGGTGCGATGGCGAGAGCTACCACCGCTACTCGGGGTGGATGCGGATGATGAGCCAGGCCGTCCTGTTCGACGGTCCCGAGGACGGCGTGTCGATCGTCGAGCTCCACCGGACCCTGCGGGACGTCGTCGTGCAGTGGTACGCCGCTCACCTCGAACGCAAGCCCGAGGGGTTCGTCGCGCACCTCAAGGAAAAGTACCCGAAGGGCGCGTCGTACGCCAAGGAATCGTACCGCTAGGCCGCCGGCCCAGCCCGAACGGCCCGCCGCGCGCCGAAGATTGAAATAACCCGGGACGTCTCCGCGCGTAGCGACCCGTACCGAGCGTTCTCGGAGGGTCCGCGCAGCGCGGTTCCGGAGGGGAGAAGTGGCCGGAGACCTGCGCGAGCATCTCGTTCAGTACTTCGAAGAGCATCACAAGCTCGTCGAGGCCGGGGCCCTCCAACTCCTGCTCGACGATCACCAGCCGCTCGTGCTCTCTCGCGAGCTCCTGGAGCGCTCCGAGGGTGGTTCGCCGCTCGTGACCCGAGAGATGGTCGAAGCGGCCCTGGCCCTGCGACGACCCCCGTCCGTCGGGGTCGCCGCCCGGTCCACGTCCTCGGGAAGCGTGGTGCTCGAAGGTCGATCGTTCGAACTCCTCCGTGAGGGGTTCGAGGGACCGCCCGCGGCCGCCCAGCCGCTCGTCGCGTACGAGGCGCTCTTCCACTCGCGCTACCGGGCGCTCACCCGGATGCTGCGCGGCCGCCCGCAGCTGCCCAACCTCCGGCCGATCAAGGATCTCCGCTCGTCGGACGGAGGCGCCTCCGTGATCGGCATGGTCCGCGAGGTCCGGGAGACCCCCCAGCGCCACCACCTCATCCTCACGCTCGACGACGACTCGGGCTCGCTCGAAGCGCTCGTGCCCAAGGGCTCGCCCGGGGCGCGGACCGTCATCCTTCCCGACGAGGTCGTCGGGCTCCACCTCCAGTTCTCGAAGGAAGCGGGCCGGCTGCCCCGGGTCGTGGCGCTCGAGCGGCCCGACGTCCCCGTCCATCGCTCGATGGGTCGCGCGCCCCCGGGGCACCGGGCGATCTTCCTGTCCGATCTCCACATCGGCTCCCGCTCGTTCCTTGCCGAGCCGTGGGCGGCGCTCATCGAGTTCTTGCGGGGCCGCGGTCCCCGACCCGAGCTCGCCCAGACGATCGACCACGTCGTGATCGCGGGCGACCTCGTCGACGGGATCGGCGTCTATCCTCGCCAGGAGCGCGACCTCGCGATCTCTGACATCGTCGAGCAGTACGTCGAGCTCGGCCGTCGCCTGGCCGAGCTCCCGGAGCGCCTCACGGTCGTCGCGGTCCCGGGGAACCACGACGCGGTCTGCCCTGCCGAGCCGCAGCCGTCGCTCCCCCCGAGCCTCGCCGCCAACCTGCCGCCGTCCGTGCACGTGCTCGCGAATCCGTCGACGTTCGCGCTCGACGGAGTCGTCGTGGAGGCGTATCACGGCCGGAGCTTCGACGACCTGATCCCGGCGATCCCCGGCGCGACGTACGCCCGTCCGACGGACGTGATGAAGCGCATGCTCCAGATGCGGCATCTCGCTCCGATCTACGGGGACCGGACCCCCCTCGCCCCGCTCGCGAACGACGGGCTCGTGATCGACCCAGCGCCCGACATCCTTGTCACCGGCCACGCCCACACCTACGGCGTCGACCAGTACCGGGGGGTCCTCCTCCTCAACGCCTCGACCTGGCAGTCCGAGACCGAGTACCAGCGGATGCGCAACATCTCGCCGGTGCCCGCCCGGGCCGCGATCGTCGATCTCGCGAACCTCGGTCTCGTCACCGCGGACTTCTCGTCCGGATCCGCCGCGTTTTCCTTCCCCGGCACATGAGCCCGTACCCGGAGGACCCCATCCGGGCGGTCGGGCCGATGCGGATCGTGATGACCACGTACCCGTCGAGCGCCGCGGCGGGCGAGGCGATCGCCGCGGCGCTCGACCGGCGGCTCGCGGCGTGTGCGAACCTCGTGCCGGTCCGCTCGCGCTTCTGGTGGAAGGGAACGATCGACTCCGCCGAGGAGGCCCTCGTGCTGTTCAAGACCGTCCCCAAGCGGGTCGGGGCGCTGCTCGCGTTCCTCGAACTCGGCCATCCGTACGAGACGCCGGAAGTGGTCGAGCTCGACGTGCCGCGGGCCAACGCACGCTACCTTCAGTACCTCGCGGCGACGCTGGACCCGACGCCTTCGCGGACCCTCGCGGCGCGGCCTAGGCGTTCGGCAGCACGGCGAGCCCGGGGAGCTCGAGGCCCTGGACGAACTCGAGCGCCGCACCGCCGCCGGTCGAGATGAACTGGAACGTCGACTGAACGCCGAGATCCTGCGCGATCCGGGCGGAGTCCCCTCCGGCCGCGACGTGGTAGCCCGGCACGGCGCCGAGCCGGGCCAGGACGTCCCGCGTCCCCTCGGCGAAGCGGGCGTCCTCGGCCCGGCCCAGTGGCCCGTTCCAGAAGACCGTGCGCGAAGCGGCGAGCCGATCCGTGAAGCGGGCCCGCGTCGCCGGACCGATGTCGTTGGCGACCGCGTCCGCCGGGAGCTTCCGGACCGGGTGGGTCTCGGGTCCGGCCGCGTTGGGACGCTCGACGACCAGGTCCTCGGGCAGCACGACCTCGGTCCCCGCGCGGTCCGCGGCGTCAAGGAACGCTGCCACCGCCGACCCTAGCCCCGCCTCTACTGGGGTCGCGCCGAGGTCAGCGCCCCCAGCCGCGAGGAAGGGGAACGCGAGGGCCCCGCCGATGAGGACGGCGTCGGTGCGTCCGAGGAAGCTCGTGAGCAGCGGTAGCTTGTCCGCGACCTTCGCGCCCCCGAGCAGTACGTGGTAGGGCCGCGCCGGTGCCTCGACCAGCTTCGAGAGCTCCTGGATCTCCTTCTCCACGAGAAAGCCG
>JASHUJ010000170.1 GCA_030040035.1 Thermoplasmata archaeon | reverse complement strand
GGCATCCGACCACGCCGTCCTCGCCCTCGAGGACCTGACCGGACTGCCCCGACCTCGACGCCGTCAAGGGGGCCGACCGGGTGCCACCCGGCCCGCCGGTTCGCGAGCGTTCCGTCGCCGACTATCGAGCTGGCCCCAGCACGAGCTACACCGCCAGCTCGCCTACAAGGCGGAGGATCGGGGCGTCCCGATCCTCTGGCTCTCTCCCTATCGTACGTCCCGTACCTGCCCGAGATGTGGTGACCTATCGGAACACCGAAGGAGGGTGGGACCTAGGTTCGAGTGCCGCGGCTGCGGCTGGACGCTCGACCGCCAGTTGAACGCCGGCGTGAACCTGGGATTAGCCGCCCTGCGGAGGACCGTGGGGCTGGGGGGTCTCCGACTTGACCCCGACGCCCTTCCCCGTGAGGTGGTGAGTCCCCTCTACCCGACCGCACGACGCGGTCGGGCACGGGAGGAGCGGACGGGAAGGGAGGGACGGGATCGAGGTCGCCCGCCGAAGTCGACGGGGACCTTGATTTAGTCCCAAAGCCCGAGTTGTCCTAGAACCGGTCCCCGGCGAAACAGACGAACCGAGGGTGGTCGGTCGCGAAGGTGGCGATCGCCTCGGACGTCGTCCATTCGCGCTCCAGCGACGCCGCCATGAATCCCCACCACGAGCGGGTCGCCCGCGCGTACTTCCCCGCCCCGAAGATCTCGGGCGCGTCCGGGACGACCGAGTGCTGGAAGGCGCACGGGAGGTCGCCCGAGGTCCGGAGGAGTTCGTCCACGAGGCCCCGACGGATCGCGCGATCCCGGGCGACGAGCTCGCCGCAGACGATCCGCTGAGGGCTCCGGTCGTACTGGGCGTACCCGACGATCCGGCCCCCGGTGGAGCAGACCAGGAGTTGGCGGGCCGGATCCAGGCGCCCCGTGTCGTACTTCGAGACGAGCGCGCCCGCGGGACGTTCGGCGAATCCGAGGCGCCCCTGCAGGGCCCGGTCGTGGAGACGTTCGATCGGACCGAGGTCGGAGGCGCGACCCGTCCGGATCCGGTGAGTCGATCGTCGACGTGCCGTGCGAGACCCTCCGATCCGGACCGCCCATCGCGACGAATAGACGTCGCGGTAGCCGAGCTTCTCGTACAGCGCGTGGGCGCCCCAAGACGGGTTGGTCCAGAGCGTGACGTACCGAAGCCCCGCTTCGCGTTCCCGCCGGTGAACGTCCTGGAGGAGGGCCGCAGCGATCCCGCGCCGCCGGCGGTCGGGCAGCGTGGTCACGGTGGCGAGACCCGCGATCGGTTCGGTGCCGCCCGCGAAGGCGTACGGGATCCGCAGGACGTAGACCTCGCCGAGGACTCGCTCGCCCTCGACCGCGAAGACGCCGCCGTACTCCGCCAGCCGGTGGGTCTTCCCTCGCCATGCGTCGACGTCGGAGCGCGTGTAGAAGCTTCCGAAGGCGGCCAGCTGGAGGAGGGCCCTCGAGGACTCCGCGGTCGCCGGAAGTTCGTCGAACGAGAGGATCCGCATCGGCCCGCGAGCGAGGGAAGCCCGGCACTTCAGGGTTGAGGCTCGGGGGGGGGCGACCCCGGTGCCGCGGCGATCGCCCAGTTCGGACCGGTCCGAGATAAATCGCGGCGGCGGTCGGAGCGCGTCAGACGGAGACCCGTCGATGCCGGGCACGGACCTCCGGCCTTCGCTGAGCGGGGCCGAGGAGCAGAGCGTCCCGGTCTTCGAGCGGCCGCCGGCGCTCGTCCAGTGGCTGGACGCGACGGAGGACGCCCTCCGCTCGCGCCTCGCGAAACTCCGCCTGTTCGACCGGATCTTCCTCCTCCAGCGCGACTGGATGACGCGGATCACCATGCTCATGATCATCGCCGGGCTGTTCTGGGGCGCGGTCGGCGGGTTCGACGCGTTCGGGTTCCAGTCGCAGGTCGTGGCGTACGCGACCGGGTCGACCGTCCACCTCTCGAACGTCGAGATCTACTCGTCGGTCACGCTCCACGGCCTGCGGGAGCTGTTCGGGTTCGCCCAGCAGCTGGAGCTCGCCGCTCTCGGATTCCTCGTGATCAACGCGCTCGGACTCGTGCCCCGGCACAAGTGGAGCCTCTACTCGGTCGTGATCCTGCTGAACGCCGCGATGGTCCTCCTCGAGGGACCCATCTACCTCGTCCCGTTCAACGACAACTACTTCCCGGCGACCGGTTGGTACTTCCCGTCGCCGCTCGGGATCAACGGCCAGAGCAGCTACGTCGTGAGCCCGCTCTGGTTCCTCGGCTGGCTCGCGCTCTGCGCGGCGATCCTTCTCTGGACCGGATGGATGGTCGTGCATCTCCGCGACTGGTACCGCCAGCATCGCGACCTCGCGCTGGGGCGGCGGTACCCGGTCTTCCTCTGGTTCGTCGTCGGCACGCTGGTCCTGCTCCCGATGACGTACGGGCCGCTCATCGTCTCGACCGGTTGGGACATCGGTACGGCGTACGCCGGCTGGGCGATCGATCCGCTCGCGAATCAGGTCATCTTCTGGATCTTCGGGCATGCGCTTGTCTACGTGCTCTTCCTGATCCCGCTCATCGCGCTCTACCTGCTCATCCCGATCCTTGCCCGGCGGCCGATCTACAGCTACCGGTTCGCCGTCGCCTCCGCGGTCCTGTTCGTGCTCCTCACTCCCCTGCTCGGACTCCACCACCTCTACCTCACCCCGATCCCGGCGTGGTCGTCCTGGCTCACGATGGCGCTGTCGTTCGCGATCGTCATCCCGTCGGCGATCACGTTCTTCTCGGTCTGGATGACGGTCAAGGGCGTCCCGCGCTCCCAGTGGGAGTGGAACGCGGTCGCGCTCTTCGC
>JASHUJ010000169.1 GCA_030040035.1 Thermoplasmata archaeon | reverse complement strand
CTTGGCCGGGACTCTTCCGATCCTCGATGCCCCCGACGCGGTCGACGGACCTCGGCTCCCGAGCGTGATCAGCGGAGGGGTCGTGGCCTACAACGTCGAGCACCGCGTCGAACAGTCGGTGCGCTCGCTCCTCGACCAGCACCTTCCCGAGGGCGTGCGGTGGGATCGGATCTGGGTGGTCGCGAGCGGGTGCACGGACGGGACCGTTGAGGTCGTCCGGGACCTCGCGCAGCAGGACCCGCGCCTCGGCGTGGTCGTCGAGCCCGAGCGTCGGGGGAAGGCGGCCGCGCTCGGCGAGGTCCTCGCCCGATCGACCGCCCCGGCGCTCGTCCTCCTGAATTCGGACGCGGTCGCGCAGCCGGGCGCGATCGACGCGCTCCTCGCGCGGTCGGTGGGTCGCCGGAACCCGTATGCGGTGATGGCGCGGCCGGTCCTCCCGCGGGACGCGCAGGGCGAGTGGGCGTCGACGCTTCAGTGGATGTGGGATCTCCACCACGAGTACCACCTCGAGCTCCTCGCGGACGGACGAGGAGCGCATCTCTGCGACGAGCTCCTGTTGCTCGGAGGCCCGCGATATCCTCCGCTCCCGACGGGAGTGATCAACGACGGGTCGTTCCTCGGGGTCTGGCTCGCGACCCACGGAGGAACCTGCTGGTACGCCCCGGATGCCCGGGTGGAGATCGAGGTGCCCCGCCGACTCCCCGACCACCTCCGTCAGCGGCGCCGCATCCACGCGGGCAACGCGCAGGTGAAGTCCCTCCTCGATGCCTCGCCCACGACGCTCCCGCGGTACTTCCTCCGCCACCCGCGCAGCACGCTTCGCCAGATCGCCCGGCTGGCGGCACGCCAGAACGGCCGGCGGCATCTCGCCCGCGTCGTGGCGGGCGAAGCGATCTCCCGGGGCCTGGCGGTATGGGACCGCTTGCCGCCCGCCCGGGACCACGTCTGCTGGACGCCGGTCGAGCGCCCGTCGAGGGTCACGGCCACTCCGCCCCGCGGGACCGGGGTCGGTTCGTCGGCGAGGCGCGATCCTCCGACGGGGCACCGGGCTCGCGCGTTGCTCGAGATCGCCGGTCGGTTCGGGACCGGCATTCCGATCGAGGATCTCGTACGGCTGCTGCCGAACTCGGCGCCGCGGGACGGGCCGGAACTGGAGCGCTGGCTGCTCGCGCAACCCGAACTCGCCGCGCTGATCGACGGGCAGGCACGGCGCGGGCCGGGTACGGACGGCGAGCGAGGGGACCGGAGGCGCCGGGGGGTCGCCTACCGTGCGGAGGCGGAACGCCTCTTGTCGGGTCCGCTCGGTTTTGCGCGGACGTGGGCGCGCTGCGTGGCGATCACGGGATCGACCGCGTACGGGGAACCCAACGCCGGCGACGACCTCGATTTCTTCGTGGTCGTCCGGAGGGGGTTGGTCTGGCTCTTTCTGTTGCGCGCGTACCTCGCCCTGCGGCTCGGGTCCGGGCGCAAGGGTGGCTCGGCCGCCCCCCCGCCGTGCTTCAACTTCGTCGTCGACGAGGCGCAGGCTCGGTCGGAATTCAACCGGGTCCGGGACGCCCTGGTCGCTCGGGAGGCGCTGGCCGCGATCCCGATCTCCGGAGGGGAGTACTACCGGGGTCTGCTGGCGGGCGCTCCGTGGATGGCCGAGCCGTTCCCTCGGCTCTACGCTGTCCGTTCCGAGCGGGCCGGTTCGACCGCGGCCGAGCCGGCATCCGCCCCGGCCCGATGCGCGAATGCGCTCGTCTTTCCGCTCCTGGCATCCTACCTGCAGTTGGTCGGACTGCACCGGAACTGGAGCGACCGCCGGAGCGCCGGCAGATCGGGCTCCTTCCGTACCACCACGACGCCCGCCCGGCTGATGTTCGCGTCCGCCCGATTCGATGGCCTACGGGAATCGTACCGGGCCATGGATCATCCCTGCGCCCCGTCCTACGAAGGTCTGGACTACGCTGTCGGCCCCGCGACGACGTGGAGGGGAGCGTACCGCTAGCGGCGGCGCGCCGAGGTCGACCATGGTACCGTCGGAACCGGCCGGATCGCGGCTTCGGGCTCGATTCCCGGTCCCAAGAGCGCGGGCCAGGACCGGCCCGGCCGGCCGGCTAGTCGACCGCCGGGACGACCTGGATGTAATCGAGCGAGATCGTGACGTCCGAGAGCAGTACGACGCCCTCGACTTCCCAGCTGAAGGTGGGCGCGGCGAAGGTCACGGTGAAGTTGAGCGGAACCCACGCCGGACGATCGAGTTCCGCGAACGGGATCTCGTGGTAGTACAGATTCGGCTGGGCGAAGGCGTACGAGCCGACCCCGAGGACCGAGGTGTTCGCGGCCGGGGGTTCGGCCGCGTTCTGCGGAGTCGCGTTGACCCAGACCGTCACCCGATAGGTGCCGGGCCCGATCGAAGCGTCCGGGCCGAGCCACATCAGACCGACCAGATTCGGAGCGCTGACGACCACGTTCGCGAACCGGGATCCGGGCATGCTCGCGAGATACGCCGCGTCCGGGTACACGAGCGAATTGCCGCCGTAGGACGACGCGGACGACGGCGCGGTCCCGAACTCGTCCGCGGGCCCGTCGTATCCTTCTTCGAACAGCACCACCGCCCCCGCGGCCGAGCCCCACGCGATCCCGCGCACCCCGTAGGCGCCCGAGTCGTAGAGCGTGCTCGCGAGCCACGGGAACACCGCCCCTTCCTGGGCCTGCGCCACGAGGACGTACGCCGGAAGGTGCGACGTGTTGAACGGTACGTAGAGGTTGTAGAAATCGCCCGTCCAGTAGAACGAGTAGGCCGACACATCGTTGGCGACGAGCGGGAAGAGGTCGGCCGACGCGAGCACGACCGCGCGCGACGGCAGGAGGTCGACCACGCGTTGCACGTCCGAGAACCCCGCCGGGATCTCGTACGAGAACTGGTAGGCGGCTCCGCTCGATCCCCCTTGAGCGAGGGGATCGGCCGGCGTGAGAGCGAGGTTCGCTGCGAGCAGGACGATCGCCGCGACCACGAAGAGACGCAGCGGGCGGTCCGACACTCCACCCTGTCCCCGCCTCCAGCGGAAGGGGCGAGCTTCGCCCGGCTCCGTCCGCGGATCCGGCGCGTCGTGGGACCGGTTGAGATACCAGGACCGGCCGACCGCCAGTCCGCACACGAACGGGACGAAGAGCGCGCAGGAGACCAAGAATCCGTACTGGTAGCCGAGACTCGCGTAGACCGTCGAGGCGCTCAGGAACGAGAACGCGACCCAGGGCACGGCGATCGCGAGGGCCCGCGGCGCGAGGAGCGGGACGAACCCGAGGAGGGCGAGATACACCAGCCAGTCCTGCAACTTCAGCGCGAACCCGGACGACAGGTTCGCGACGCTGAGTCCCAGCGCTCCGAACGAGCCGGCCGGCGGGACGGCATAGCCTCCGTTCGGGACGGGGACCACGCCGAGCGTCGCGACCAGGTAGTCGGCCCGAACGTACTCGAGGGCGCCGTACGCGAACAGGCAGGCGACCAAGAGGCCGATCGTCGCGACCACGCGCGGCTGCGCCCAGGCCCCGCGAAGCTGCTCCGCGAGCACGTGCGAGAGTCCGACCTCCCGGACGCGGCGGACCGCGCCCCCCAACGTGGCGCCCGACGGCAGGAGGAAGAATATGCCGACGAAGAAGAGGAGGATCGGCGTCACTTCGAGCGTCAGGAACGCGACCGCGGCGACCGCGAAGCCCGCCCGATAGCGCTCTCGATTCCAGAGGAAGACGAACGCGAAGACCTCGAGCGGGAGCAGCGCCTCGACGTGAAAATCGTAGAGGTTGCTCGTCAACGTCGGGGCCCAGGCGAGGTAGGCGAGACCGGCCAGGAGGGCCAGTCGTCGAGAACCCGTCCGATCACGGGCGAACCGGTAGAGCGGGTAGGCCGCGACGGCCACGACCGCCGATTGCACCGCGAACAGCGTCACCTGGGAAGGAGCCAGCGAGTAGACGGGCACGAGCGGGTAGAGGACGAAGACCGTGTGGACTTGGAGCAACGAGAGATAGCCGTCCGTTTCGAGGTTGGCTGCCGTGTAGAACGGCCGCGACTGAGCGGTCGACCAGAGCGCTTGCTGGTACGTCCCCATGTCCCAGGTCGACGTCTGGAGTTCGAGCGCCCGCATCCAGGAAAACGTGAACGAGATCGCGAAGTAGACGAGGATCCCGAGGGCCAGCCATCGCGCGGTTCGATCGGCACCGCCGTCTCTCGGATTCGCCGCGCCTCCGGCCGGCGAAGCGGCCGGTCCGGCGACGCCCGCGGCGGCGTTCGGGACCGGGTCCGGTCCGCCAGAAGGCTCCATTCCACGCTCGAGATACCGAGGTGGTCGCGGTGAGTTTAACGGATTGGTCCAAACACGGAACACGGACGGGTTCAGCGAGCCGACGCACGCTGACGTGGCCGCCTTCGCGGGAGCGGAGGTCGTCATGGTAGGTCCGGCCCTCGTGCAGTTCAACCGCGACCAACCGCACGGGATCGTTCGGACCGTACGACGTCTCGAGCCGCACGTAGGGGAGATCCGGATCGTCGACTCGTCGACGCCTGCGAACTACCGCTCGCTCCTCGAAGCGCTGCGCGGCACCCGTGCCGAGGTCGTTCGCGCCCCGCCGGTAGGTTGCACGGAGCTGCTCCGGCCGCTCGCGCATGCCGGCCTCGACTCACCGTGGATCCTCTCGATCGACGCCGATGAGGTCGCTTCCGATTCGCTGGTGCGCCGACTGGCCGGGCAACCCGACGGGGCGGGGGCGTTCCGCATCCCCCGCGAGGAGACCTCGCTCGGGACCGTGACGTGGCACACGCGTCTCTACCGGCGGGACCGCATCCGGTACGAGGGATGGATCCACGAGGATCCTCGGGTGGAGGGGCCGGTAGGTCGGTTCGCGCCGCAAGAGTGCCTCGTGCACGAAGCGGACTACGCCAGCT
>JASHUJ010000168.1 GCA_030040035.1 Thermoplasmata archaeon | reverse complement strand
GTTCCCTCGGATCACCTCTCGCCACTCCGCGGCGGTCCGCACGAAGACCTGCGTGGAGAGCTGGCACCGCTGAGCCAGGTGCCGTTCGATTCGTTGTTCGATCTGAGCGGTCTCGCCGGTGGCGTCTCGGAAGACCACGTTTCCGGACTGGAGCCAAGTTCGCACGTCGTCGAAACCGGCCGCTCGCATCGCCGCTTGAAGGTCGGCCATGTGGATCGTGGATCCAGATCCGAGATTCACTGCTCGCAGCAGGCCCACGTACATCGGCATTCCGAGGCGGTAGCGGCGGGCGTCTACAAATCCCGACGCCTCGAGGTCTGCCGGAAGCTTCAGCAGCGCCGCCGTTCTCTCCCTCTTCGGAGGACCATCGGATGCGTCGGGTCGGGTCGAGGAGCCCCGGAAGAGTCCCTCACCGTTCGACCTCCGACGGACCGCGCTCAGAGGGCTGGCCCGGAGGCCCTAGGTGGAGGCCCCGTAAGATGGGCAGACGCAGTGGACCGTCGAGGACCGAACGCGTCCGGGGAGAGATTCGAGGAGGGTGCTTTTCGAATAGTAGGAGGCCATCGCCGACTTTGAGTTGGGCATGGCACGCAAACGAGCAGACCGGACCGGGAGCTCCGCCCGACATCGCGCGATGTGGCGCAAGATGTACGAGACGACTTCGTATCGCGATCTTCCCTGGTGGGATCCCCGACCGCAGGACGAGCTCGTGGAGTCCGTTCGATCCGGGTTCTTCCGCCGCGGCTCCCGATTCCTCGACGTGGGCTGCGGGGCCGGGACCAATCTGCTCTACTTGGCTCGGGAAAAGTTCGACGTCTACGGGGTCGACCTGTCGCCCAGGGCGATCGCGGTGGCGCAAGAGCGGGCGCGCACCGCACGGCTTCCGGTTCATGCTCAGGTGGGGGACGCGCTCCAGCTGCCGTTCCCGACCGGCCGGTTCGATGGCGCGAACGACCGGGGCTGCTTCCACACCCTGCCGATCGGCCGCCGTAAACAGTACGCGAAGGAACTGGCGCGCGTGCTTCGACCGAACGCCGGCTTCCAGTTGAGCTGGATCAGCCGAGAGCAGACCACGGCCCTCGGCCCCCCCCATCGTCCCTCGCTCGAAGAGACCACGGCGGCCTTCGAGGCCTACTTCCTCTTCGAGCGGGTCCAGTTCTCCCCGTCCCACACGAAGGACCATTTCGCGGGCTACGTCGGTTGGCTGCGCCGCCGGAGCCAGCCCCAGCCGCGTCGCCGCTGATCCGCTCGCGGACGAGCGAGCTACCGGGGCGGGCCCGACGCCCTCCCCGGGGTCGTGGGTCGCCGACCGACGAAGTACGTCGCGAGCAGCGCGATCTCGATTCCGAGGACTACGACGGCGCCCCACGGGGTGAACGGGGCGAGGAGCAGCGGGAGCACGCCCATGAACCCGAAGACGCTCAGAAAGAACAGCGTGGTGCCGAACCGATCGACGAAGCTGTACGTCGGGGTCATCCCGCCCGCGATCTCGAGGAACGCCAGCATCGCCACGCCGCTCACCGCGCCGACGACCGCGACGTACGTCGTCGCGATCTCGAAGTACGGTTGCCCCGCGAGCGAGCCGATCGAACGGTGAAACGGTCCGGGCGACGTGAGGATCAGGACGAGCGACGTGAGCACGAGACCGGTGAAGATGCCCATCACGGTCAGCGCCTGCTGATGGAGGACGCTGCCCCGGGATTCGGTCATGCCGCGACCCGCGAGGAGGGTCCCCCGAGGACCGGTGCCGTCGGATCGTTCAAAACCGACCCATCATCGCGGCCATGTGGCGCGCCCCCAGCCGGAAGTCGGACAACCGGATGTTCTCGTTGGGCGCGTGATAGTTCGATCCGTCGTAGGAGACGCCCGGGCCCATCAGCGAAGGTACCCCGAGCTCCTCGTTGAAGAATCCGTTGGCCGAAGCTCCCGCCGACCACGGCCAGACCTCCGGATCGCCCCCGCTGCCGTCGCGGGCCCCCTCGACCGCCGCGCGCACCACCCGTTCGTTCAGGGAGATCGCGCTCGGCTGGAGCTTCTCCTTGTGCGGCACGATCTCGACGTCCTCGAACCCCTCGTCCCGCAGGTACGCGCGCAGCTTCTCGAGCTGAGCGTCGATCCGCATGTCCGGCACCAGCCGGAAGTCGAGCTTGACCCGGGCGACCGCGGGATTGACGGTCTTCGTGCCCTCCCCGATGTACCCGCTGACGAGTCCGCAGATCGTACACGTGGGCGAGTAGATCAGGGTCCGAACGACCCGATAGGGATCGGACCCTCCGCGCAGGCTCTTCACCCCCCAGTACTCCTGGAGGTCCTCGACGCGCAGCGCGGTCTTCCGTAGAAAGCGGAGCTCCTCCCGGGTCGGGGCGCGCGCGCCATCGTACCATCCGGGGATCCGGATCCGGCCGTTCGGTGCCCGCAGGCGTTCGAGACACTCGATCAGCCGCCAGGCCGGGTTCGGGGTGATCGCGGCGTACGACGAGTGTTGGTCGACCTTCGCGGTCCGGCAGACGAGATCGACGTAGAGGATGCCCTTACATCCCAGCTCCAATTTCGCCCGACCGTCGGCGAGATGCTCACCGCCTTCGATCGTCGCACCGTCGGCCGCCAGGATGTCCCGGTGGTCTCGAACGAACGCCGGGAAGTGCGGGCTCCCGACTTCTTCCTCGCCTTCCACCACGAACTTGAGATTGATCGGGGGATTTCCGGCCGCTTGCTGCCACGCCTTCACGGCGAGCACCTGGGCGATCAGGTTGCCCTTCGTATCCCCGCAGCCCCGCCCGAGGAACCGTTCTCCTTCGATGATCGGGTCGAACGGGTCGTGGCGCCACTCGTCGATCGGGTCGACGGGTTGGACGTCATAGTGTTGGTACATGAGCAGCGTGGGAAACTTCTCGTCGATCACCCTCTGGCCGAACACGACGGGTGGGCCTCCGTCGGTCGTGTACTCCCGGGCCTCGAATCCCGCCTCCGTCAAGAGGTCCCGAACGAACGCGGCGGTCTCGGGTTGGGCCCGTTTCTCGGCGGAGATCGTCGGGAGCCGGCAGTACGCTTTGAGCGCCTCGAGGGACTCGTCCACTCCGGCATCGACCCGGTTGAGCACATCCGATATCGCCATCTCGTACCTCGCTGGCCGACCGTTACGGTACCCTCCTTTTTCCGTTGACGGGCCGCTTTCGCAAGAGAGACCAGTCCTCCGCGACCGCGAAGAGGTCACGGCTCGGCACGAAATCGAGGCCGGCACCCGCTTGGTCCACTGGGCTCCCGAAGCGAGCGCGCGATCCGCGCCCGAGGAGCGCGTGGATCGGCCCGGAGGGCGATCGAGGGCTAGATCCCCACCCGGAGACGGACCTCGGCCCACCGCGCGGGCTCCACACGGGACCCGCAGAGGTCCGAAACGGCCTTCAACAATGGCGGGGGCGCGGCGCCTTTCAGGCTGCCCAAGAGATCCGAGAGCTCCGAGACGTTGAGCGCCGGGAGCATCCATCCCAACAAGGCGAACAGCTGCTCGCGCGGGAACTTCGCGATGATCGCCCCGCGCATCGCGGCCTGCTCGCCATCGCTGAAGTGTTCGCGCATCACCGGGACCAGCTCGGTCTCTTCGCGGTTCATGTGCGCGAGGTAGGCTACGATCAGCTCGTTGACCAACTGATTGACGCGGATCCCGGCGGCGATCCTCGCTTCGGAGGAGGGCTGTTGGACCAGCTCGTGCATGCTCCGGCCGATCTCCGTCTCGCGTCGGGTCAGCCCGTGATGATCCTGGATGAGTTCGCTGACGAGCGACTGGGCCGCGCGGGCCGAGGAAGGGAAGACCACCGCCTCCTCCTCTTCGGCGTGGAACGCGAACGCGCAGAGGATGCACCCGGCGGACTGGGCGGCCGCGAAGTCGTTCTCGAGATCGATCGCGAGCTTGGCTGTCGCGTCGCGGTCGGCAAAGTCATTGGTCTGCAGACGGCTCGAAAGGTCGTAGAGCATGGCGCGCAGGCCCTTGTGGACCGGGGTGAAGAGGTCCTCCTTTCCCGTCACGGCTCCCCTCGGGCGCGGAGAGGCACTTCGATCCGACCCTCATAGGCTCTTCCCTGGGGGACTCCCCGTCGGCGGGCCCAGTTCGTATCCGGCCGGAAGCCCGCTCGGGACGGGCATCGACGGCGGTCGGGCTTTCGAGCCGGTCGGACCGCTGGAGGCCCGCAGATCCGAGCGGGGTCGATCCGCTCCGGAGATTCGGGCCGTCGGAGACCTGATGTGCCCGGGCCCCTCGGGGCGGGAGCGATCGGAAGATCCGAGCGGTCGAAGATGAGCTCCCGTCCGAGGCGATCGGTGGACGTCCCGCGCGTTCGACCCCATCGTGGCCCGGAGCGGTATCGGGTCCCACCGGCTTTCCGACCGGATCGACGCCGGGCATCGGGCCAGTATCCGTTGCTCGATCTGTTCCGGGGCTTCGAGCGGACTCCTCCCTTCCGGAAGTACCCCGGCGATGACCGGCAGACCCTACGGATCGCCAAGAGGACCCGGGTCTATCTGAATGACGGACCGGGGTGGATGTACATCGCTCCGCGGCGGACACCACCCGAGGTCAGAGCAGCGGGATTCCGGATGGTGGAGACTTCGGACGACGCCATCGTGGTTTCGCAAAGCCATCTTCGCAACAGTCCACTGATGGACGTCTACCTCGATCTGATCCACGAATTCCTCCACATCCTCCAACGCCACCAGGGTCGGGAGCTGTGGCCGTCCCGACTGCCGTACGCTGACCGTCCGACCGAAGTCGAGGCGTACTCGTTCTCCGTCGCCGAAGCGCGTCGCCTGGGGGTCTCGGATCGCTACCTCCAGAAGTATCTGGAAGTACCGTGGATCGGCCGCCGGGAGTTCCGCCATCTCCTGCGCAACGTCGGGGTCGGCCCACAACCTCCCATCTGAGCGGTACCGGATCACGTCCGACCTTGGAGCGCAGGGATTGCGGAGTTGGCATCCCACCCCTCGGGTCTCCCGACGCGCTGCTCACGGTGCGGGGCGTCCGCGGATCGTCGGCGGGACCCCGCCAGGGAATGCGATGACATCGGCTCCGAGCGCCGAGAGCTCCGAGGTCACCGCCGAGCGATGGTTTCCGGCATCGATCGAGCGGGTGTGGGCCCAGTGCACGACCCGACCCGGCGTGGAGAGCTGGTGGAGCCCGGAGGATCTGCGAACGCGCGTCCAGCGGCTCGAGCTCCGGCCCGGAGGAGAGGTCGCGATCTCGCTGAGATACCTCCCGGCGATGCTCGGACCCGAGCGGGGGGCCGCCTTCCGCGCCGCGGGGGTACCGATCTCGTTGCGGCTCCACGGGCGAGTCCGAGAGGTCGAGGGGAATCGGCACCTCGTGCTCGATCTCACGCTCGCCACCGATCGGTCCGGATCTGGAGTCGACTCCACCTTCGGTGTCGATCTCGAACCGTCCGGATCCGGGACCTGGCTACGGATGAGCGTCACGGGCCGAGGCGACCCGCATTGGACCCATCAGGGTCGGACGAACCTGGAAGCGCAGCTCGACCGACTCGGCCGGTCGCTCCATTCGGGCCCTGTGGTTGAAGAGTAGCGTGAGCGGGGCGCTGCGATCGCACTCGGAAGCCGGGGCGGTCGGTCGGCCCTCGCGTTCCGGGTGGCGGAGGGGTTAATCGAGATGAGCGGGTTCGCCTCGCGTGGCCGGGACCTCGCGTCGCCGATTGGCCGCGATCATGTTCACCGACATGGTCGGTTTCACCTCGCTGACCCAGCAGAACGAAGCCCTCGCGCTGGAAGTTCTGGACCAGCACAATCGGCTCCTCCGGGCCATCTTCCCGAAGTACCATGGGTCGGAGATCAAGGCGATCGGCGACTCCTTCCTCGTCGAGTTCGACAGCGCGCTCGAGGCCACGAGCTGCGCGATCGAGATCCAACGCACGCTGGACGACTACAACGCCAGCGCGGACACCGCTCGCCAGCTCCACGTTCGGATCGGCGTGCATCTCGGGGACGTCGTCCACGCCGGCGGGGACGTGTTCGGCGACGCGGTCAACATCGCCTCCCGGATCGAGCCTCTCGCGGATCCCGATGGGATCTGCGTTTCCGAGCCCGTGCACGAGCAGGTACGCAACAAGCTCGACGTTCCGTTCGAACCGTTGCCGCCGAGTTCGCTCAAAAACATCGCAACGCCCATCGGCACCTACCGTGTGCGCTGGACGCAGATCGATGGGAACCCGCCCGCCGCAACCCTCGCTCCGCCCGAGACGCATCGACTGGCCGTGCTGCCGTTCTCCAACCTGAGCCCGGACCCGAACGACGAGTTCTTCGCGGACGGCCTGACCGAGGAACTGATCACCGAACTCGCCCGTCTCCCCGGGGTCCAGGTGATCGCCCGCACGTCGGTGATGCGCTTCAAAGGCGCCGCGAAGGGGATCCGGGAAGTGGGCCGCGAACTCGGCGTCCAGGTGGCCCTGGAAGGGAGCGTTCGTAAGTCCGGGAATCGACTCCGGATCACCGCCCAACTGGTCGACGCGCGATCCGAGGCCCATCTCTGGGCCGATCGGTACGATCGGGAGCTGACCGAGATCTTCGGGATGCAGTCGGAGATCGCGGCGAGCGTGGCGACCGCGCTCCGGCTCCAGCTCGCGCCCCACGAGCGCACGGTCCTCGCGCGGTCCCGTACCGGGAACCTGGAGGCCTATCAGAACTACCTGAGGGGCCGCCAGTTCTGGTGGCTGGCCGGAGAAGCGAACTACCGCTCCGCCATCCGGTACTTCGAGAACGCGATCGAGCTCGACCGCAAGTTTGCCTTGGCCTACTGCGGGCTCGCCGACAGTTACGCGCTCTTGGGCAACCATGGCTTCGTACCGCTGTCGGAAGCGCTCGAGACCGCGGAGCGGGCCGCCCGAACGGCCCTCCAGCTCGACCCGGATCTGGCCGACGCGCACGTGTCGCTCGCGCCGGTGCTCTACAACCGGTACGACTGGAACGGAGCGGTCGCGGAGCTGCGCCGAGCGGTCGAGTTGGATCCGAACAATGTCCTGGGCCACTACTGGCTGGCGGTCGC
>JASHUJ010000167.1 GCA_030040035.1 Thermoplasmata archaeon | reverse complement strand
ACTCGGGCATTCGCGATCGGCGCGGCCCGAGTGGTTGTGACCAAAGCGTGCACCCCGTGCACCAATCTGTACCAACTGCCCTATGTGGGCTCCGAACGGGGCCCCGCGTTTCTCAAGGCGACCTTGAATCGTCGCGGATGGTATGCGCGGGTCTCCGACGAAGGCGAAGTCCGCGTCGGCGACTCGATCCGACCCCTCGATTAGGCCCGTCGGTCCCGACGAACATCGCCTGGCCTGGGGTGAGGAAAGCCGCCCTTGGCTCAGTTATCGCACGAATGTGCGCCACTCGAGACGATGTGTCTTATATCAGGCAAAAATGGGAACCCGTGCGCCGCGCCGGTGTTCTCCGACCCGTATTGATCCTGACCATCGGGATTGCGTTGGTATTTCCCACGATCACCGTCGTCGGGACGGCGGCTGAGCCTGCCGCTAGCTATGCGGCCCCGTTCGCCCACATCACGAAGACCACCGCGCTGAATTGGGCTGGGTACTACGCCACCGGTGCCGATGGATCGGTGACGAAGGTCACGGGCAGTTGGGTCGAGCCGAAGGTGAAGTGCGGGATCGAGCCGTCGCTGGCGGTCTTCTGGCTCGGTATGGATGGGGTCACGTCGCAGACGGTTGAGCAGACCGGTACGCAGGTAACCTGCGTCGCCGGGGTGGCGGTGGCATCGGCCTGGTATGAGCTCTACCCCCGGCCCGTCAAGCCCATCACCAGCCTGACGGTGGCGGCGGGGGACCACGTAACGGCGTCCGTGTCCTACGCCTCGGGAGATTTCGCACTGTCGATCGAGGTCGCAGGTCATTATTTCAACAAGACCGTCGCGCTGACGGCCGACCGAAGTTCGGCGGAGTGCATCGTCGAGCGGACGACGAACTCGACCGGATTCATCGACCTCACGGACTTTGGAACCCTCAAGTTCAAGTCGTGCAAGGCGACCGTCGATGGTACCGTCAAGGGCATCGGCGCGTTCGGGACCGTCGGTGACGTCGTCATGAAGGACTCCGACGGACACATCCTCGCCGAGGCCACGGGGTTCACGAGCGGAAAGACCGCCTTCAACGTCACCTGGAAACGGGCGAACTGATCGCTCGGCACCCACGTCGGGTGTCCGGCAGCCGAGCGAGGCGTATCCGACCCGATAGGGGCTCGCTACCTCGGTTCAAATAGAGGAGGCCGATTCGAAGCCATGCTCGCTCGCCGGGCCCTGCCATTCGTCGCAGTGCTCGCTCTGGTGGGCGTCCTGATCGTGCCGGCGGTCGTGGTCTCGGCGCCGGATCTGGGTGGGGGAATGCCCGCCCTCACGGCCTCGATCACCAAGTACGATAGTTCGAACTGGGCGGGGTACGTAGCGAGTGCGCCTAACGGATCCGTGACGAGGGTGAGCGCGGACTGGATCGAGCCCACTGGCTCCTGCACGTCCGGTCCCTCGTACGCGGCGTTCTGGGTAGGCCTCGACGGCGCCACGGACAACTCGGTCGAGCAGACGGGAACCCTGATCGTCTGCAGCTCTGGGGTCGCCTCGTACTACGCTTGGTGGGAGCTGTACCCCTCCACACCGATCGAGCTCGTGAAGGGCCTCAGCCTCGCCCCGGGCGACCGGGTGAGCGCCTCGGTGGCCTATTCCTCGGGTGCGTTCAAGATGACCATCTCCGTGGCCGGGCACTCGTTCTCGAAGAAAGCGAGCGAGCCGGCGTCCCGGAACTCGGCCGAGTGCATTGCCGAGGACATCGCCGTGGGCAGCACCCTCGCGCCGCTCACCGACTTCGGGAAGATCAGGTTCACCTCCTGCAAAGCCACCCTCAGCGGGGCATCGGGGGGGATCGGAACGTTCGCGACGGTCGGGCAGTTCACGATGATCGACTCGGCCGGCCACGTCCTCGCTTCGACGTCCGACCTCAACTCCGCCCAGAAGGCGTTCTCCGTGAACTGGAAGAGGTCCGCGTAGATCGTCAGGGGGCGCCGCCGGCTCGGTCGGCGTCTCGGGAAGGCACCAGCCGCTCGGTGGATCGGAACTGGAATTGGGCGGACCATCGGACGGGTCACGCCCCAGCGCGCCGCCCTTCGGAGTGCCCGGGCTCTTGGGGCTTATATCGGGTGACCGTGTCGGGGGGCCGCATGGCGGAGACGACGTCGCGTCCGAAGGCGGCTTCGGACGAAACCCCCGCGCCGGGCGGTCTCTCGTCCGACCATCTCCTCGCCGCGTACCGCTGGATGGTGCTGGCGCGGGTCATCGATGAGCGCTGCCTGTCCCTCCAACGGCAAGGACGGATCGGATTCTATGCCCCGCTGTCCGGCCAGGAGGCGGCGCAGGTCGGAGCGGCCTTCGCCCTCCGCCCGGAGGATTGGGTCTTCCCGGCCTACCGGGAGCTGGCCGTCGCTTTGGTGCGGGGGGTCCCGGTCCGGTTGATCCTGGACCAGTTGATCGGCAACTCCTCCGACCTCACACGAGGGACCCAGATGCCCAACCATTTCGCGTTCCGAGCCCAAAACTTCGTGAGCGCCTCGAGCCCGATCGGCACCCAGATCACCCAGGCCGTCGGGGCGGCGATGGCCGCTCAGCGACGGAACGACCCGATCGCGACGATCGCGTTCTTCGGGGACGGCGCGACGAGCTCCAACGACTTCCACGCCGGGATGAACTTCGCCGGGGTGTTCCGCGCGCCGACGATCTTCTTCTGCCAGAACAACGAGTGGGCGATCTCGCTCCCCCGTGAGAAGCAGACGATGAGCCGGACGCTGGCCCAGAAGGCCGAGGCATACGGTTTCCCGGGCATCGTCGTCGACGGGGACGACGTCAACGCGGTGTACCACGCCGTTTCGGACGCGCGGCGGAGAGCGGTCTCGGGCGAAGGTCCGACGTTGATCGAGGCCCAGGTTTACCGGTTCGGACCCCACTCGACTTCGGACGACCCCCGGCGGTATCGGACCGACGCCCAAGTAGCCGCCGCACGCGAGCGCGATCCGATCCAGCTCCTGAAGGCCCAGCTCGTCTCGATGCGGGCGTTCGACGACGCCGCGGACCAGCAGATCTGGGAGACCGCACGCGCCACGCTGGCCTCCGCCCTCGAGGAGGCCGAGAAGACGCCGCCGCTCGATCCGCGGACGCTGTTCGACAACGTCTTCGCTCATCCGACGCCCCAGCTCGAGGCGGAACGCGCCTACCAAGAGTCGTTCGTCACCGAGCGCAAGGAGGGCGCATGAGCGAGCTCACGCTCGTCCAGGCGGTGAACCAGGGGCTCCGGGAGGCGATGCGGGCGGACCCGGATGTCCTCTTGCTCGGCGAGGACATCGGAGTGAATGGCGGGGTGTTCCGGGCGACGGATGGGCTCCATAAGGAGTTCGGAGGGGACCGGGTCATCGATACCCCGCTGTCGGAGACCGGGATCGTCGGGACGGCGATCGGGATGGCGCTCTACGGACTCAAGCCCGTCGCCGAGATCCAATTCCTGGACTTCATCTACCCCGCCTTCGA